>CAZELC010000288.1:0-4033 GCA_964512865.1 uncultured Bacteroidales bacterium | reverse complement strand
AAAATAGCTTAAAAAGCTTTTAATGAAGTCGCGATTTGGTTTACTCTCCTATCTTGCCGTAAATTATATTGAAGGGCGTTTACTCATAGTTATGATATGAGAGCAATAATTATTGCTTTTGAAACCTTTATTTATATTTAAAGATTAACTCAGGATTAAATAAATTTGAGAACACACTGAGGCAGCAGACGATAATTGGCTAAATTGTTATATTATTATGAATATCAGGTGCTATAGTTTCACGATTTTTCTTGTAAATTGCCAAATATCTGATGAAATAGTCAGAAAATAGACTCCTGAATTTAGGCCAGTTGCATTAATTGTTTTTATATCATGTTTATTACCAGAGAAAAAGAATACAATATCTCCTGTTAAATTGTATATTTTCAATGAAACAATCTCTTCGGGTGAAGGATAAATGTCAATATTCAGCTTTTCCATGAATGGGTTTGGATATACAAAAAACGGTGATTCTATGGTAGCATTTGATTTTTGATTAATAACTCCTATTGCATCCAAATCAAAACCACCTGTGGGAAAGCAAGTGGGCCATGGATCATTAACTTTGTTGCCATAGCTGTCATAAGTTGCATAATTATCATTAATACAGCCTACTACATCAATAATTTTAACATGCGTAATATTATTAATATCCAGACCTGATACCCATTTCATTTCTTCGAGGTCGAAAGGAGTTCCATAAAAGCCACGGTATTTACCTGCAAGATTATTGAGTTTTGCTGCTTGAAGGATTCCAAATGTATTAATTTGCAAGGTATCTTGCGTAAATGAGGCAGCAGGAAATCTGAAAAAATTAAGTCCATCTGAGCTAACTTCCACAAATGCAAGTTCAAGGAAAAAGTCATCGAATGAGTTTTCGAAGACAGCAAAATCCCAACCTTCTCCGTTAGCAATCGGTTTTTCAAATTGTAAAATTGCGTAGCCGCCATCACCTAAGCTTAAAACTCCGTTCTCTCCTGCTTTACCTACTGCGGAATTTTCATCACCGGCACTTACAAATCCACTGTCGGGGATTGATATATTTTTTAAACCTCTGGTTATATTGCATTTATTTGCCCAGGCAACGAAGCAGTTGCTGTCAGAGTGAATTGCAGTTGTTCCTGCTTCTCCTGCCACAGGTGCGTATTGAGCATAAGCACATATTTCCCAAAAAAATACCGATATAACCAGAAGTAATCTCATTATTTGCAAAAATATTAATTCTTCATGAATTTGGTACAATATGTTTTGTTATTAATGTCCACACATTTAATAAAATAGAAGCCTGAATTATATTCTTTTACATTTAATCCGAAGGCTTTTGTGTTTATATTATCATAATAGGCTATCAACTTACCTTCAGCTGAAAACACGCTCATATTTCTTATTGATTCTGTTGAGCTTAGCAAAATATCATCGATAGCCGGGTTTGGATAAACTGAAATTTTTTGAAAGTCACCCATATTTTCTCCAATTCCTGCCCCTGTTGATTTTTTATAAAAATTATCGAAACAGAAATATGCAGGTGTATTCATACCATATAAGCCATTATCTGTTGATCTCAGCTTAAATTCAATGCTGTCAATTTTTCCTAATGAACTAATATCCAACCAAGTCCAGTTTTTCACAATATAATCTAATGAGTTATTTGAGAACCTGTAGTCGGCGAGGTAAAAATCAATGGAATCCGACTTTTTCACTCCGTTTTTATAGGCAAAAACAGTAAGTAAAAACCAATCGGGGTCATCACCGCTTGTGCCGCCGAATTTCTTTGTGAAAGCATCTCCCAGTTTCATGCTAAGTGCTGTATAAGTGTCATTTGTAATGAAAAACCCTGCGATGGTATCATTTACAATTGCAGCGCCTCTGCTCATTCTATAAGTTGTCATTCCGTCATTATAGTAAATACCATAATTAGATGATCCGTTATAGCCACTTCCTGCAAATGCACTGTACTGATTTCCAAATCCTGCAGTTAAAGTGTCAATTTTATTTGAATATGCAAATCCTGCCCAAGAGGTGTAAATTCCCCAGTCAGTAAATTTATTGGCAAAGAAAAGATCGCCACTGGTAAATCCGCCTGTTGAGTCAATACCGTACCAACATGTATCAGGCTGAAGTGTAAGATCTTCAAAATCAGCAATTAGTTGTTGTGCATTTGAATTTGTTACCACAGCACAAATAAAAGCTGCAATTACAAGTCTTCTTAATTTTAAACAGAAATTTTTCATCGTTATTAATTTTTAGTGTTTATTCGGTTATTATTTTTAATTTTAAAATCAACTGAAATTCCTCCTTTAAAGTTTATTTCAGGCATAGCTCGCCATGCAATAGTTTGGTAATCTTCGCTCCAAATATTATTAATATCGGCAAATATTTTAATCCCTAAATTATTGAATTTGAATTGCTTTGATATAAAGAAAGAGCCAATATTATAAGGAGTAAGAAATTCGCTGTTGTCACTGGTTGTGTATCGTTTTCCGGTAAACTGGTGATTATATGTCAATGTAAATCCAAAAAACGAAATATTGAAACTTATATTTGCGGTATTTTCAGGGACGTAAATAAGTTGTTTGTTCAATGAATTACCATTTGAGGAGTTAATATCTTTATTTGTAGAAGCAGTATAATTGTATAATGCTAAAATATAAGTATTTAGTTTTTTAAAGTTTAGTTCAGCTTTTAATTTTGTTTCAACTCCTCTACTCCAAACCTTTGATACATTTTCCGGTGACCAGTAGTTCATCTGTGGGAGCCAGATTATCCAGTTATTTATAAGGCTGTTATATCCTGTGGCAGAAATTTCATAAATGAAATCTTTAATTTTATTACTATGTTTAAGCCCAAAATCTTCACTCCAACCGTCTTCAGGAAGAAGTTCAGGATTGCCGCCCGGATTCCAGAACATATCATTCAAAGTCGGCAATCTGTAATTTCTGTTTATTCCTGTTTTCAATAAAAGAAGAGATTTAAAAATATTACATTCAATTCCTAATGAAGGCATTATAGGAAGAAATCCATTCATTGCATATTCTTGTCGTATTGTTGCCGATGATCTTACTATATTATTATTACTGACAAATTTATATGATGCAAAAATGGCAGTTTTATTAAGTGCCGGGTTGCCGGAATAGAATTCAGATTTAGCTTCACTATATGAATTGTTTAAGCCGATGTTAATCAGATGTAGCTTTCCTAATGCTATTTTAGTCTCAAATTCAGAGATATTTGTAATAAAAATATTATTAGAAAACACTTCACTTATTGAATCGTTGTATTTTTCATCTTCAAAAAAGAAAGCTGTTCTTAAAAAAAATGAAAATTTGCCAATCCTTTGCCAATCTGCTGTAATTCTGTATGATTCATCTTTCTGATTAGCTTTTGATAGTGTTTGAGTCATAAGTGGCGGTATTTGTCTGAAATTATTTTGATACCAAAACTTAAGGCTAACTTTCTGTTTTTCATTAACTTTAAAATATTCCTCATTTAAAATGCCCCATTGTTTATAAGAAGCATTTTTTTGGAAAGTGACAGGGTTTCCAGGTTCTGCAGTATTATTATATTTAAAATCATTTTCAGAAGTTGCAAAATATGTTTTCAAAGAAGTATAAAAGACCTTATTACCATAATTTAACGTCAAATTCTGTTGTTGTGTTGAGAAGCTTCCATAGCAGCCATTATAGCTTATATAAAATCCATTATCAAACTTTGGTAAATCTTTAATAATGACAGCGCCACCAATTGCACCGCTGCCAAGTAAGGCTCCGGATCCACCATATTGCACTGAAAGATTGTCGATAAAAGAATTTGAAATAAGGGCAATGTCGGAACCTCCATTCATAGGACTTTGAATATTAAAGCCATTCCAGATAATTGCTGTATGTGCCGAACCTGTGCCACGAAGCGACAAAGTTGATAAACTTCCCTGACCATAAGATTTGACAAACAAATTTGCATTTTGTGACAGTATTTCGCTTAGAGAATAATTCCTGAATTTTGATTAATTTCAATAATCTTATTATCGTTGATTTTT
>CAZELC010000287.1:0-4035 GCA_964512865.1 uncultured Bacteroidales bacterium | reverse complement strand
GGTGCTTGTCCTATTGTTTTCCATAATTTTTCAAGCTCGTCAACCTGTTCTGTTTTTTCTTTCCAGTCCTGTGGCGTAATTATCTCCGATGAAGCTATCTGCTCCATTTTTTCACAAAGAGCGGTTTTAGCCTGAAAATTATTTTCCTGTTCACTATGTAAGTTTTCGTAATACTCTTTGCGGTTAACATTTATTTTATCCGAAACGGCTTTAAACCTTTCCCAAATCTCATCCTTCTTATCGGCCGGTACCGGTCCGGTTTCTTTCCATTCATCATGAAGTTCCTGAAGACGCTTAAATGATTTAAGGATAGATTTTTCAACCAGAAGTTCTTCGGCTTTTTCGCATAGCTGTATTTTGGTTTCGAGATTTTTTCTTAGGTCTAAATCTTTGAGTTCTTTATTAAGCTTTACTTTTTCGAAAAACTTTTCGACAAAGAAATTATAATTATTCCAGAGGTCAGCAATTTCAGTTCTTGGAACCTGACCTGTTTCTTTCCATCTTTCCTGCAACGCTTTAAAATCGTCATACGTTTTTTTAAGGTTTTCTTCTGAATTAACCAACGCTTTCAACTCTTCAAGAATCTGTCGCTTTTTTGCAAGATTTTCAAGTTTTTGTTTTTCAAGCTCAAGATTAAAGCTGTTTTTTCGTGTTTTATAAATATTGAAGATTTCATTAAATTTCGATTCATCATCGTCAATAATATTGACAAAATCTTCTTTTTTACCACCATCTTCAATAAACTTCTCGAGTTGCTTCTGCTTTTCTTCTTTAAGAATTCTTACAAAATTAACTTTTATTGAAGAAACCTTGTTTTTAATCGAATTTACATCCTCAGCTTTCAAAGCTTCTTCAAGCTTATCAATAAGTTGTTTTTTATCAAGAATTGTGTAATCAATTTCCGGCTCTTCAATTTCATCCTCAGTAGCAGGCAGCCGGTTAATAACTTCATTTTCTGTTTCTGTTGTAACTGTAGCTGTTTTTGTTTCAGCAGTTTCTGCATTATTTTCAGTTGCAGTATTCTCAGCAACTTCATTATTAATGATTTCTTCAGTTTTAGGGTTAGAAGAAGCAGTTTCGTTTAATTCGTTTTCAGATTGCATTTTAGTTTAAATTAAGAATTCCCGGAGAGAACTTTCCCTCTTTCGATCAGATTGATAATAACTTATGAACATTATAAAAAATAATCCAAACCTTTTGGGGTTCGGATATGAAGTATTCCATTTCTGTTTTACTGATGCAAATATAATAATATTTTAAAAAAATGTTAAAAATCTGTTAATTTAAATTAAGTCTGAAATAAACCCGTATGGTTTTTATTTTGGGATAATAGTTAAGAAAGCATAGAGTTTACTTTTAAATATTGTGAAACAGAAAATTACAAAAATATTTTTTTTATAAGTTTTTTTTTGTTTATTTGTTTTCTAAACCTAAACCAAAAATTTATGAGCGACTATATTAATGAGATTATGAGCAATGCCACAATGGCTGCTGCTGAATATAGCCAACTATCACAGGAACAAACCGATAAAATAGTGAAAAGCGTTTTTGAAGCGGCTTTTAACAATAGGGTAAGACTTGCGAAGATGGCACATGAAGAGACCGGAATCGGAATTTGGGAACACAAAGTAATGAAAAATGTTATCGCATCCCAGCTTGTTTATGAAGACATAAAAAACCTGAAAACTGTTGGAATTATTAACGAAGACATAAATGAAGGTATTGTTGAAATTGCCCAGCCGATGGGGCCGGTTCTGACGATTATTCCGGTCACTAATCCAACATCAACAGTTATTTTCAAAACTCTTATTTCACTGAAGACAAGAAATCCTATAATTGTTTGTCCTTCAAAAAAAGCGGTTAATTGCTGCAGTGAAGCTGCCAGAATTTGTTACGAAGCAGCTCTGGAAGCCGGTGCACCCGAAGGATGTATACAATGGCTAACAACGGTAACGCGTGAGCAAACCAACGAGCTTATGACTCATAAAGACCTTGCTTTGATATTGGCAACTGGTGGAAGCGGTCTTGTTAAATCGGCATACAGCTCAGGAACTCCTACCATTGGCGTTGGTGCTGGTAATGTTCCTGTATTTATTGAAAAATCAGCAGATATTCCTTTTTCTGTTGAACAGATATTTCTTTCAAAAACTTTCGATAATGGAACTATCTGCGCAAGCGAACAGGCAATTGTTGTGGAAAAGGCTGTTTCTGATAAAGTTATTGAAGAGTTTAAAAGCAGAGGCGCTTATTTTCTTAATGATGAAGAAAAGAACTTGCTTTCTGAATACGCCCTCGATCATCAAACCAAACTGATGAATCCTGAGGTAGTTGGGAAATCTGCTAAGTATATTCTTGAAAAAGTTGGTATTAAAGCACCTGATAATGTACGGCTGATTATTGCTGAAATGGATGGTGTTGGTGGTGCTCATGCTTTATCTTATGAAATTCTTGCTCCAATCCTGGCGTTTTACATTGCAGATGATTTCCAAAAAGCCATAAGCTTGTGTATTGAATTGAATTATCATGGTGGAATAGGACATTCGGCAAGTATTTTCTCAAATGATGATGAAAAAATTAAATTCTTTGCTATAAATATGAACGCCGGAAGAATTTGTGTTAATACGCCTTCATCACAAGGAGCTGTCGGTGGGACATTTAACAGGCTTAGTCCGTCACTTACTCTTGGATGTGGCACCAGCGGAAAGAATATTACAACCGATAATGTGACAGCTAAGCATCTTTTAAACATACAACGAATTTCGAGACGGAGACCAAATGAAAGGTTTATGCGAATGAAGACTGATGATTATCTGAATGAAGAGCTTGATGCTCAGAAAATAGCTGAATTATATGATAAAAATTATTAAAATTTGAATTTATGAACAGATACGAAATACAAAACAGTAAAATAATCTGCAATTTGAAAGGCAGAGCGGATATTGTCTCTTCTGAAATCTTTGAAAAAGAACTTGAAGAAAATATTGGCGGTGAGATTTCCTCAATGACTCTTGATCTGAGTGATGTTGATTACATTTCTTCGGCATTTTTAAGAGTATGCCTGAAGCTTGTGAAAAAATTCGGTAAAGAAAATTTAGAGATTATAAATGTTCAGCCGGCAGTCCTCAAGGTATTTAAAATAGCAAACTTTACGGAGCTGATAAATATCAAATAAGGGAAACCGCTTATCAGTGAAAATCTGTGCTTCAAAGGTATCTGTGTTATCTGTGTTAAAAAAAATCACCACAGATTACTCAGATTATCACAGATTGTTTTTCTTTAACTTTGAGCTATTTATCTGTGAAAATCTGTGTTTCAAAGATATCTGTGTTATCTGTGTTTAAAAAGTATCTGTGTTATCTGTGTTAAAAAAATCACCACAGATTACTCAGATTATAACAGATTGTTTTGCCCCAACTATGAGCTTATTTATCCGTGAAAATCTGGGTTCATAAGTATCTGTGTTATCTGTGTTAAAAAAATACGCAACTATAGCTTATCATTCCTAATGGTTGATTAGTATATATTTAAAAATTTCATTAATTTTGACAAATAGAAAACTACAAACAATATTTTAAATTTTATGGAAAAACTAAATGACCTTAGCTATAAGATTATTGGCTGTGCTTATAAAGTACACACTTCATTAGGACCGGGTTTGCTTGAATCGACTTATGAAGCATGCTTATTATGGGAGCTTTTAAATAATCAATTATATGTTGAAAGGCAGAAACCATTGCCAGTTATTTATAATGAAATCAAGCTTGAAGCTGGTTACAGGGTCGATTTATTAGTCGAAAAACAAATAATAATTGAGATTAAGTCAGTAGAAACTATTAATCCTGTTTTTGAAGCCCAATTATTGACATATTTGAAGCTTTCAGGATGTAAACTTGGGTTGCTGATAAACTTCAATGTTATTGATCTTAAAAAAGGAATAACGAGAAGAATTATGTAGTTCATAGATAACTGTGTTAAAAAATAATTCACCACAGATTACTCAGATTATCACAGATTGTATTGCTCCAACTGTGAGCT
>CAZELC010000286.1:2689-4040 GCA_964512865.1 uncultured Bacteroidales bacterium | reverse complement strand
GTAACCGCCACAACCATCAATTACAGCATGAAAAGTTGAACCGTTTGATGCATGAAATCCATTAGTTAAAAGAACATAATTTTTTGCGTCATAAGTTACGTTTGCGCCAGAACTTAATGTATTTGAGGCAGTAATATAATTTGACACTTCATAATCGGCACTACCAGAAATTGCTGAAGTCAAATTATAGCTTGGTACGCATCCTGATGGGTAAATATTAATTACAGCCATTTGATTATTAACATAATTATGGCTACCAGGTTGCAGTGATGTTAGATAGAAGTAACCATTGCCTGAACCACTCCATCCCCAGTTAAAATGAAAATATCCTGGTACATCGTAACCATCGAGTACAAATGCATGACCGTTTGTTCCATCATCACCCCTGTAAAGAACAGGGTAGTATGCATTTATTTGTGCAACCATTAAATTCTGCCAGTTTGATGTTGTATATGAGCTTTTTTGAACTTGGTCCATATCGCTGCTATACCGAAAATAACTAACAAGGGCATCTCCGGCATCAAATAAACTGGCACTTGAACCTCCAGCATTTGTGTTTCCGTAATACATATCACAGGCAATGCCGCAATGATATAATAGTGTCGCCACATAGGAATTACTGCCGTTAACCTGATCGGGCATATTGGCCCAATGATATGTTGTAGCTCCAAAATTAGCGGATAGTGTTCCGTAATTTGTATTAATATCCTGATGAGAACTATTTCCTGTAGTAGGATAATTCCAATACTTCATTACCTGCGCCATAGCGGTTGCAACACAACCTGCCCAAACACGTCCGCAAGGTCCTCCGGCATCCGTTGGGCAAAGTCCATTATAGTAGCAACCCTGGTCCCATGTTGTTGATAATAACTCTGAAATTGAATTTGCTTTTACAATGCTCTTGTTTTGATTAAAGTTTTCATAAAGATCCCATTTTAAGCTAATTGCTGTATCTAATAGTTGGTCAGCAATCGTTGCACTTATAATCTGAGTCCTATAATTATTCATCCATTCTTTAAAAGCAGGGGGCTGATTTGCTTTTGTTGTGTCGAAAATGCCTTTAAAAGAATATGCAAGAACCGGAATAACACTTTTTTGTGATGAAACGATTACCCAACCTCTGTTAGAGTCTGCATTAAATATATAATAAAGGTTATCCGAACCTTGCCTCTCAGTGTAACAACAAGATAAATTGAGTTTTGCATATTTTACTTTTACTTCGTTGCTATTTAGCCTTTCGTAAAGGAAATTTTTGGCTACATTTTGCGCAATATTAACTGAAACGGTTTGTGCAATCAACGAATTGACAAAAAATATATTTGGCATGATAATTATAGTGGCAGGATTTTAC
>CAZELC010000286.1:0-2679 GCA_964512865.1 uncultured Bacteroidales bacterium | reverse complement strand
TAAATATTAATATTGATTTATATCGTTTTTCCATAATGATTCCCTCCTATTTAACTCTATTAAGCTTTTTCTTTAACTCAGCATTTTCGGCTTTTAACTGCTCAACCGATTTGTTAAGATCAATTATATAAAGTGTAAGTTCCTCGATCTTTTCCATCATGCGTTTGCTCATATCACCAACATAAATGCCGTTTGTTTCAACATCAACCGCCGATGGAATATTTGGGAGATGTTTATGACAATCAATATAACCTTCAAGCTCTTTAAGCGACATCCTTTTATATTCTTTGGCAAAAACATAATCGCACCAGGTTGAAGCAACTTTTATTTCGCAAACACCTAATAAACCTGTTGGAGAAAGTTGCATCTTAACGTCGCCTGTTTGGTTTAAAAAATTAGTGTAATACTTCCATGAGAGAGCCTTGTCTGCAGATGTGGCATTAGCACCAAATAACCAACCTTTGTTTTCGTCCGGTTCATAAAAAGTAATTGCCTGGTCAGTAGGGTTTGTTAATTGTAGCATAACATGCCAGGTGTTAAATGACTTGAACTTTGAAATCTCCAAACCGCAAGAAGGATTGGTGTTTCCGATACCAACCTGAAGCGATGTGTCGCTTAAAAAAACACTTGATGCTGATTTTTCCCAAATTTCATCACCTGATTTTTCTGAGTATAAGGCATACGGCACACTAAGCAATTGCGATGTTCCCATAAAAGTAAATGCAGTATTTCCATTTGGATCTAATTCAATTTTTACAAAATATGTATCACCTCCCCAGTTGATATTTGCAAAATTGCCCGAAACTAATGTTCCAGAACCTATCTTTAAATTTGCAAGTCCGAATTGATTTGTGGTGTCCTTTTGTGTTTCAACATAAACAGCCGTTCCTGTTGAACCTCCTTTTAAAAGGCTTATTCTGAAGTTAACAATATGATTTGCCAATAATGTTCCGCTATTATCACGAACAACAGCCTGATATTTAAAGGATTTGGGGGACTGAGCAAAAGTAGATGCAATTATCAAAAATATCCCAATAATAAATACTGTCAGTTTTTTCATATTTCTTATTTTTTTAATAAATTCTTAAGTGCTTGATTATCCTTTTCCAGTTTTTCTATTCTTTTATCCTGTTCAATAATATAAAGTGTAAGCTCCTCTATTTTTTGCAATAGTTTTGAACTGATAATGCCAAGTTGAACCCCGTTTTCTTCAACTTCCTTTGCAGAAGGTATTTCAGGTAAATGTTTGTTTGTATTAATATATTTTTCAAGTTCCTTTAGCGACATCAATCTATAATCTTTTGCAAAAACAAAATCACTCCAACCGGTATTGACAATTATTTCTTTGGCTCGGATAGTTCCGTTAACACATAGCATATAAGTTGGAGTTGCAGTGCCTATACCAACATAGCCATTTCCCAGCACCTTAAATCTGACGCCATTATCATTTTCTAAGCTCATGAGTTCCCATGCTGTAGACGAACTATTATTAACATAAATGCCCCTATGTCCATCACTATATGCCGTAGCTAAACCGCCAACTTGTAGTAGACCATATACCCTTGCAACGCCAGAAACATCCAATTTCGTACCTGGTGTGGCCGTTCCAACACCCACATTACCAGCATTTGTATTATTTATATTAGTTGCACTTTGAGACCAAATACCATCGTCACCAGTTTTCTCTGCAAATAATGCATACGGCACACTCAGCAATTGCGATGTTCCCATCAACTGAAAAGACGTTAATCCATTAGGATCAAGTTCAATTTTTACAAAATATGTATCACCTCCCCAGTTGATATTTGCAAAATTGCCAGAGACTAATGTTCCTGAACCTATCTTTAAATTTGCAAGTCCAAATTGATTTGTGGTATCCTTTTGGGTTTCAACATAAACAGCCGTTCCTGTTGAACTTCCTTTTAAAAGACTTATTCTGAAGTTCACAATATGATTTGCCAATAATGTTCCGCTATTATCACGTACGACAGCCTGATATTTGAAAGATTTCGGCGACTGAGCAAAACAATAATTGTAGGACTGAAAACATACCAAACCAACTACAAAAATCAATAAAACTTTTTTTTTCATTTTTACCTAATTAATTTTATAAACAATAATAATTTTCAAAAATATCTAATGGCTCGAACACAATTATCTGTGTTTTTGTAGTAATTATATTGATAGCCATTGCTGAATGTTTGTTTAAATGCTTCTGAGGAATTGTACTCAGTGGAGCTCCAATAATGTGCAGTAGAATTAAAACCTCCAATTAAGTTTTTATTAAGATAAATTTTATTTAATTCTTCTTTACTTGGCAAATACCAATCGCTATAACCACCTAAAACCAAATCATAGCATAATTTGGCTGCATAGTTTCCTTGCCCTTGACTGGCAACAATTGCATTAGTGTTTGAAGCTCCTCCTCCCAATGCAGCAGAAATAGCTCCAGTTGTTGTATAATTCCCATTATACCATTCAATACCTGAACTTTGATCATAGGGAGCAACAATAATTCCATGTAAATTGTTTTCGTCATAACCTGGATCTCCGGGTCGAAAGAAATATGCAATTATACCTCCTTGATAATTGTCACCAATTGAAGAGTTTAATAGATTTATAAATAAAAAACCGGAAGCCCACCATTCACCTTGCTGATGACCTGCAGGAGGATTTGCG
>CAZELC010000285.1:0-4075 GCA_964512865.1 uncultured Bacteroidales bacterium | reverse complement strand
TACCTATTCGTTGGGTTGTCGAAAGAACATTCGCTTGGTTTGACAATGATAGAAGACTATGCAGAGATTATGAATTCCTTGCTGAAACTTCCGAAACTATGGTTAAAATTGCTGCTATAAAAATTCTTTTGAAAAAAATTTAAACAGGCTCTAAATTTATTTTAATTTTACATTTATAATATCAAGCAACCAAATAAAAGTTTTGGCGTCCTTATATAAAGCTTTAAATAAATGAATTTATAACCGACAACTTTCATGAAAAATAATTTTCAATATTTTTTAGTTTTTATATTTATTCTACTTTTTTCACAAACAAACGTATTTGCACAACCAGGATGTCCCAGTATTAATGCAGGAACCGACCAAACTGTAATCTGTACTAATAATTGCGCAACACTCACTTCAACGTATTTAGCCACTGGAGAAACTACAAGCTATACTGTTTCATCTATCCCTTATACTCCACCTAACCCATATAATAGCGGTAATGCTATTCTTGTCAACGCGGATGACGTATGGTCTAGTATTGTAAACTTACCTTTTAATTTTTGTTTCTTTGGAACTTCATATAATAAAATTGTAGTTGGTGCAAATGGTTTAATCTCTTTTGATACAACATATGCAGGTAATACCTGCCAATATTACATATATTCTACATATTTAATTCCGACAACTTCAGTTCCCGAAAATTCTATTTTGGGTCCTTATCAAGATATAGATCCTACATATAAAGGAGGGATATATTGGCAACTCATAGGGAATTACCCATGCAGAATGCTGGTTGTTTCATATTATCAAATACCATATTATGGTGACCCAAATAGCATTTCTACTAGTTATTGTGATAACGCTATATATGCAACATCGCAAATAGTACTATATGAATCAACCAATGTAATTGAAATATATATTCAAAATAAAGAAACTTGTACTAACTGGAATGATGGGTTAGCAATTGAAGGAATTCAAAACTCGACAGGTACAATAGCATACCCTATTAGCGGGAGGAATTGCTCTGTATGGACTGCTACTAATGATGCTTGGCGATTCACACCAAACGGAACACAAAATTATGTTGTTTCGTGGTGGCAGGGAAGTACCCAATTGGCAACAGGAGCCACAACAACGGTGTGTCCTTCTACTGCTACAACTTACACTGCAAAAATAGCATATACAAATTGTGATGCTACAGTAGTTACTGTTACTGATGATGTACTGGTAAATGTAAGTTCCAATATTACGGCAAGCGCTTCTGCTAATCCCACATCTGTATGCCCAGGTTTTAGCTCAACATTAACAGCAACGGGAACTGCGGGATCAACATTCGCCTGGAGTTCCGGAGAAACAAGCGCTACCACCACAGTTACACCTACATCTACAACTACATACACTGTTACAGCAACAGATGGAGGATGTACTGCTACTGCCCAGGTAACAGTCAATACGCTTTCCCCTCCAACTATTCAGATAACAACAACATTGGCCACATGCGGATTAAGTGATGGAAGCGCAACAGCAACCGGAGGCGGGACATATGCCTGGAGTACAAATCCAACACAGACCACAGCTACTGCATCAGGTATTCCTGCAGGAACATATACCGTTACTGTTACAGGCACCAATGGATGTACTGCTACAGCATCTGCATTGGTTACTAATATATACGGTCCAACTGCTACAGCCTCATCTACTCCTGCCACATGCGGACTAAATAATGGCAGTGTTACAGTTAATGCTACCGGTGGAACAGGTAGTTATTCATACTCATGGAATACTTCTCCGGCACAAACAACACAAACGGTTTCAAACCTGGCAGCAGGAACCTATACCGTCACAGTAACAGATCAGATGGGATGTTCTGCAACCAATAGTGTTACCCTGATTGACCAACCTGCCCCCATGGCTACAATTTCTAATATTATCAATGCAACCTGCGAACTATCTAACGGCGCAATTTCAGTTACTACTACCAGCGGAACAGCACCATTAGCATATTCATGGAATACACCTACACCCTGGACATTACCTACATTATCAAATATTCCGGGAGGCACATATACTGTAACTGTTACCGATGCCAATGGATGTACTGATGTTGCAACAGGCACCATCAGCACTTCATATAAACCTACAGCAAGCGCTTCATCAACGAATGAAATATGTAACCGAACAAACGGAACTATTGCTGTAATTGCAAACGGAGGCTCCGAAGCATATACTTATCTTTGGAGCAATAATGCAACTACTGCAAATGTAACCGATCTGCCGGCAGGAACTTATGATGTGATTGTTTCCGATTCCAATGGATGTACTGCCTCAGCTACAACAAGAATAATCAATATACCTGGACCTATAGCTGATTTTTCAATACACCCACAAGTATTAACACTTATGGATGGACCAGTCCTGTTTAGTGATAATTCAAGCGGGAATGTTGAAAACTGGTATTGGACTTTTGGAGATGGAGACACTGCAAGCAGCTTTAATAAAATTCAACATCAGTATGATAATATTGGAACATTTACTGTTACCCTGGTTGTTATTGACGATAATGGCTGCTTTGATACCATACAAAATACTGTTAGAGTTACAGAAACATACACTATATACACGCCCAACTGCTTTACCCCTAATGATGATGGACTTAATGACACATGGTCAGCAGAAGGGACCAATGTAGACCCGAATAATTTTGAACTTACTATTTTCGACAGATGGGGAAAAGTTATGTTCAATACAACTAATTGGGATGTGATTGCTAACCAAAGTGAAGGCTGGAATGGAACATTTAATAATGCAGGAAATTATCTCGATGTTGTCATGGGAGTTTATATTTACCTAATTCAGCTTAAAGAAATTGATGGTCCAAAACATGAATACATAGGAAAAATATCGCTTATTCCATAACCCATATGCTTTTCGCTAATGTTTGATTTTATATTTTATATTGTTCTTATTAATAAAAATTTATAACCAAAATCAAGCCATTGAAATATGCAATTTATAATAGCAAATAAATCTTCTATCTATAAAACAAATTTTATTTATATCTTAGGCAACCAAAACAACCTAACAACGTCTAAAAAGTAAAGCATCATGATGGATTTGTCTGATAACGGCAAAATACGTTCACTAATAAATGGATGCATTCAGGGGAACAAAAACTGCCAGCAAAAATTTTATCAGACCTTCTACGGAAAAATGTTAGCAATATGCATGAGATATGCTGACAATAGAGAAGAAGCAAAAGATATACTTCATGATGGTTTTATAAAGGTCTTTGCAAATTTGAAAGAATTCGAATTTAAAGGTTCGCTTGAAGGTTGGGTTAAACGCATAGTTACGAATACGGCTATTGACACTATCAGAAAAAAGAAAAATTTTTTTGTCGAGCTTGACGAAAATCGTAATTATGATACAATGATTGAAGACTATCAATCGAATGCTGATTTTGAACAGTTCACAAAAATTAAAGTGGACACAATAATGCAACTCATTCAAAAGCTCAGCCCTATGTACAGAACCGTTTTTAACCTTTTTGTTTTTGAAGAAATGACACATAAAGAAATTGCAGAACAGCTCAACATTAACATAGGTACATCAAAATCGAATTTTGCCAAAGCACGCAAAAACCTTATTAAACTTTTTGAAGAACACACAAATGGACATGAACAATAAATATACTGGTTTCGAAAAAATGCTGAAGGAAAAACTTGACAGCTTCGAGTATTCCTACAGTAACAGCGATTGGTATAATTTCGAGAAAGACCTCCCCGGCAGAAAATGGTATTCATTTTTACAAAATAATATCTTTAAAAATATCATTATTGGAACTTCATTTATAGTCCCCATTGCAACAATATTATATTTCACTTTAGTATCAAATACTGAAAATTCAAAAAATATTCACGTAAAAAAATTTAACCAGGAAAGCACTCAAAACATTAACAAAAATAATCCCGAAGAGAAATCAAACATTGTTTCGGTACCCAATAAAAGTACATCTGAAAATTTTGGAAATACTATTTCTTCTTTAGATAAAAATAATTCTTCAGCTAACAAAGAAACATCATCC
>CAZELC010000284.1:0-4100 GCA_964512865.1 uncultured Bacteroidales bacterium | reverse complement strand
AGGGTCGAGGATTTCATAACCTGTAATAAGTATCAACAGAAGTCCTGCACCAACACCAACGGAAGTATAAACATCAGTTTTAAGATGCAATGCGTCAGCTTCTAGAGCAACAGAATCTGTAAGTTTAGCTACTTTGTAAAGTCTTCTTGCAACTATAATATTAACAATTCCGGAAAGGAACATTACAGAAAGTCCAACTTCAAGAAACCCGAGCTCAATTTGCTGTCCTTGATTTATAAGTACCAATTTGTGGATGGCTTCATAAATAATCCATCCTGCAGCAATAAAAATAAGAACAGCTTCAATAACACCGGAAACATTTTCGAATTTTCCATGACCATAAGGATGCCTTTCATCAGGTGGAGTGTTCGAAATCTTTACCGAAAAAAACGCAATCACGGCAGCCAGCAAATCCATCGAAGAGTGGATCGCTTCTGAAATTATACTAACCGAGCCACTGATAAGACCGGCAGCAAGTTTAATTAATATCAGGAATGAATTACTTATTACTGACAGCTTAGCTGTGTTGACTTTCTTCCTTTGTGTTTGTGCAGCATCCATAATACTATCTTATAGCAGTAATTTTATATCCGTCTTTTTTCAACAGGCTTATAAGACCGTTTTCACCGCCGAGATGACCTGCGCCAACAGCAATAAAAGCACTATTAGATTTTATCAAGTTTTCGATTACGGGAACCCAGTTTTTATTTCTGGTAAAAAGAAAATTCTCCATAAAATTCTCCATATCACCGGATTCTGATGAAATAAGTGAATAAAGCTTATCAATATCCTGTTCCTTATACGCTTTTGTCAGTTCATCAAGTCCTCCGGCGTTTTTATCTTGCGATTTTATATCTTTAAGAAGTGATTTAACCTGATCCTCAATACTGCTGCTTTCAACAACCGACATCTGATAATCAATGGTTTCAAGCCCTGCATTTTCAAGATTGTATTTTTTTGCAAGTTTCTGAAATTCTTTTTCATACGATTTAATATCTCCAAGTTGCTGTGAAGAGATTACTGAAGAAAGAAAGAAAGGTTTAAGACGCATATACTTTTTGACTTTACTCTTTTTCATTTTAAGAGAATCAAGCATATAAGTCTGAAGCAGCGAATAATCTTCCTTACTCATATAATTCTCTAATGTTTTACCATCAGGAAGAAACATTTTTTTTGCTAATTCAAGTTGTTTTGAGAATGGTATGTTAAGGTTTATTTCCGTAACGAGCATATTGCTGCTTTTCAGTTTTTCTTTTACGATATCATTGATGAAAAAATCACTTTTCTTAATAATATGAATTGTTCCAAAAAGATATGAGCTTTGTTTTAAGCCATTACCTGATATTTCCCATAATAATGATTTATCCTGACTTTTTACACCTGCCGGAAAAAGATTGGCAATTATAAGTAGAGTGAAAATAAGTTTTTGTCTGCTGATAAGCCCGATAATATTCATAATGTTTAAGATAATTATATGTTTAATTGCAAAATTATGAAAAAAAAGTAAAACGCTGATATTAAAAGTTATTACCAGTTTTTACCGGAAGTAAAACATAGAAGAAGCAAAACTATTTAATTGGCGGTTTTTCCACTATGTTAAATGGATTTTATGAGCCAGTTAACGAAATGTGTATTCGAATCATAAAACTGTGTTTTTTTACAATACAATAAAAGGAATTTTAACTTCAAACACTTAAAGTGCTTTTAGATTGCTACTAAATAAATTAATTAATGTTCAGATAATTTATTTACCGACCTTGTTTACCGGATAATAAACCATAAAATCATCAATTACAAACAGGACAACAATACCTGCCCATTTTCCAAACTAATTTACTTTTGGTTTTTTGGGCGTGTGTTTTATTTCGCTTTTGCGAACACCGCCTGCATTTTCATATTCACTGCTGTCTTTACCATAATAAGCTGCAACAGCGCTGAACATTCGGTTAGAGAATTCATTTAGTTCTTTTTCTGAAGCCAGAAAATCATTTTGAAATCTGTCAACTTCCGAAAGTAACTCATTATATTTTGCAAGCTTAATTTCCGTGTCTTCTATTTTTGCACGAAATGCTGCATTTGTAAGTCCATTACCGAGATCGAGTTCCGGTTTAATAGATGTAAGACCTGATAGTCTTTTTCTTGATTTTGCCAAGGTTCTTGACATTTTTTTAATTCGGGACATATATCCTCCTTTTTTAAATTATTAAAAATATTGATTGTTGGGGTAGAATGTTCTACCAGGTTTTGCTACTCATTTTTTCGGAATTAGGGCAGGCATTGGTCCATATCTTTTGACATGATTATAAATTGTAATGCCAATTATTGCTGTTTCATTATTTTTCAGTATTTCGTTTTTAGGCAAGGGATTTTTAAGTTTAAAATTCTAAATAAATTAAAAATTTAAAGGCTTACACATAACCATTTTGCTCTTGCAGGGTTTTGTGAACGACCAAACAGGAACCTGTAAGGTCTTGCATTAAACCTGTTTGCTCTTTCAAGGTTTTGTGAACAACGAAACAGGAACCTGTAAAGCCTTGCATTAAACCTGTTTGGTCTTACAGGGTTTTGTGAACAACCAAACAGGAACCTGTAAAGACTTACATAAAACCTGTTTGGTCTTTCAAGGTTTAGTGCACAACCAAACTACAACCTGTTTGCGACATCACAAAACCTGTTTTTTCAAAATCTGAAAGCTACGAGAGCGACATAATTTTAAATGATTGAGTGTTTAATGATTTGATGACGTCATAAAAAGTCATTAATCCATAAAAGGCTATCCTTTATTTTGGCAATTACATTTATAATCTTTTGTCATAATATTTCAAAGAACTTTTACAAATTCACTCTTTGTCAGGCGAAAAATACATGGGGAATAAAAACCCGCAAGTATAATTTGCCGTTAACTGCATAACCAAAAATATTATGAAAAAGACGTTTAGGTAATCATAACATATATTGCGAGATAAGCTGTATTTAACAGCCCTTGTATTATCTATTTATATGTTTATGAAAAACTAGCGCAGGGTAAATATTCCTTATCGCATACCTGTGGAAATTTTCATTTTAATCATGGTTTACAGTTAATAAATATTGTGTATTTGTAGTTTGTTGTTACAAATATAAGAAAGAGAAAAATAATTACCAAAAAAAATGACAAAAAAAACTATTATTGGAAATAAATACTATTTAATAAGATGATATAAAGCTTAATTAATGTCATTAATACACTCATTTCTTTTCGGATGAAGGTGATTGTTTTGTTAATTTTTTTTATAAGTAATCGTTCAGCAATTTCATTAATGATGCAGTAGGTAGGCGATAATTAATAATAATTTTTTGAAATATTTTAAATTTTATCTTTGTCAAAAATTAAATAGTTTATATATTTGAAACAATATATAATCAATTTGATAATTATTTATAGAAATTTAATACACAAACACATCCTTACTATGAAAAAAGCACTTTTATCAGTTGTTATTTTAGTTGCATTTGTTTCGGGAAGAGCTCAGAATATTCACTCACCTGCAGATCTTTTCAAAATAATGGAAAAATCAAAGATCAGTTATCAGTTAAACTCATTAAAAAAGCCTGTCGAATGTCCCGATTATTCTGAAAAACTTAATTATCATGACAGCTATCGCGTAATAACCGATTCCACAATAAAAACATTTAAATTCAAAACAGACGAGATAACCAAGTCTTATTTCGATAAGGCTGAAGAATTTTTCCAGAAAACAGAACTTGACAGCGCTTTGCGTTATTATAAGCTGGCTGTTACTTCAGATTCTTCACTTACTAATGTTATGACCTATATCGGGCAAATCTATGAGAAAAAGAATGATTTTGAAACGGCAATAAGCTGGTATAAAAGAGCAATTAAAAAAAATTATATCGATTATATGGCGCACTGGTTTCTCGCTGATAATTATGTGAAAACCAAAGAAATTAAAAAAGCTGTAGATGAGATTGTTATTGCACGTATCTTTAACAGGAATAATCCTCGAATTAAAAAAGCTTATGACCGTATTTTAAGCATGGCAAAACGCAAAACTGTTGATTGGTATTTTAATCCACAGGTTAAGCTTGATCAGATTACT
>CAZELC010000283.1:0-4100 GCA_964512865.1 uncultured Bacteroidales bacterium | reverse complement strand
ATCAGCAAGCGGAACATAAACACTACCGCCGGTTTGCGACATTACATTGTTATAAACGCTAAGCATATTTGAATTAGCAGCAGCCAATGAATGCAAATATTCCAGGCTCAGGTATTCTCCGTATGAAGCGAAACCTTCATTAATCCATATATCGCTCCATGTTTTGCAAGTCACATTATCGCCAAACCACATATGTGCCAGCTCATGACAGATAAGCATAAAATCAAAATATCCAAGCGTAGTCATAGTTTGATGCTCCATTCCACCACTAAGCGGAGCCATGCTGTGTCCGTATTTTTCATTGCTGAAAGGATATGGGCCAAAAAGATGGGAATATAATTCTATCATCTGCGCTGTACTGTCAATAATATTTTTAAAATTATTAAGAGTAGCCGGATTATCGTAAACATAATTCTGAACCATTAGTGAATCAACGCCAACAGGATGACAGTAAAAAGTATAATCAACATATTTTGCAACTGCTACAGAAATCAGGTAGCAATCAATTGGGTTACGTGACTTCCACTCATAGCGCGCTTTTCCATTTCCCAAATTAACAACATTTGTAAGTATTCCATTCGAGCCTACTTTGTTGGTACTATCTGTTGTAACGAATACCCAGCTTGAATCGGCTTTATCTGATAATTCTTGTTTACAGGGCCACCACTGATTTCCATTGAATGGTTCCGATAAAGTCCACACCACTTCATTGCCCCACTACTGGCTGGTTCCATGCGATATTCCCGAAAAGAATCCACCTGAAGGAGGTGCACCATGATAAAATATTTGTGCTGAAATATCAGAATTGGCAGGCAATGCAGAAGAAGGAATAATGTCAACAAAATCAGTAGTATGATTTACCGTACACAAACTTCCGTTTATTTTTGCAGAATCAACTGTTAATTCCGAAACCAGTTCCAATTCAAATGTATCCAGTACAGTGTTCTGAATTTTTGCATTTATTGTTACTTTTCCCGAAATGTAAGTTGATGTTCGCTCAAGATTAATATCAAGCCAATAGAATTTCACATCATATTTATTCATCAAAGCCACTGATTTGGCCGGACGGTTTTTCAATACCATTCCTTTTTTATAAGAATCGTATGTATTCTGAAAAGCAGAGTTTACAGGCATTTGTGAGTATGTAACAAATGTAAACTCAAGTAAAACAATTAATGTTAAAATTTTTTTCATTTTGTGTGGGGTGTTTGTGTTTAAAAAGTTTATTGTTTCATATGATTGTTTTTTAAAAACTTCCATTTAAAGATACTTAAATTATATGTTTGGTTGGTATTTATTTTATTTAATATCTTTGAAAAAAAATTATCATGAACCGATTTCTTCATTTAGCTATATTCTTATTGTTGGTTGTTATAGTAACACCTTCATGTAAGACACAGAAAAATGCAAATACCAGCGAAGATCCCAAATTAGTTACTTCACAGGATTATTTAAAAAAGGGAAATATTCAGTTAGATCTTAAAAAATATAAAGAAGCGCTAAAACTTTTAGATAAAGCCGTTGAACTGGATGTTGATAATGGCGAAGCTTATGCTTACAGGGGAATGGCAAAATATAATCTTAAAGATTTAAAAGGTGCTTTGGTTGATTATAATAAAGCTCTTGAAATTATTCCTGATTATGGAGAAGTTTATGATTTAAGAGGAATAGTTAAAGCGGAGCTTGGCGATAAAACAGGTGCCTGCGAAGATTGGAACCAGGCATTTAATTTTGGTTTTAATAAAGCTGCTGAACTTATTGAGAGATATTGTTCAGAAGAAAATAATTAAATCAATATTAATTTTCTTTTCCGATTATTGTTATCCATCCTTTGATTTCTTTTCTATCTGAACTTTCGGACAACTTTAAAATATAGTAATATACTCCATCGGGGCAGGAATTTCCATTCCAATCATTTTGATAATCTGAATTTTCATAAATTATTCTTCCCCATCTGTTAAAAATTACCAACTGCGAATTCGGAAATTTATCCAAGCCTTTAAAAACAAAGTTATCATTAATATTATCGTTATTGGGTGTAATTACATTCGTTTCTTCAACTTCACATTGCTCCAATGTAATTAATATTGAATCGGAAACTGAAATACAATTTGGAACAGTAACCAAAACCGACACCCAGAAAGGATTTAAACCACTGGTATTATTATCGGCAACTATTGTATTTTGTGGAAGTGTACTACCATCGCTCCACAGGTAAATAAAGTTATTTCCGTTATCTGCATTCAACTTTAATGACTGATGATAACAAATATTTGTATCATTACCGATATTAACAACAGGTAATTGTTTTAATAAAATCTGTAATGTATCTTTAAGAATACATGAATCGGAATTCAAAATTGTAAGATAATAATTACCTTCATTTATTTGTTGAAAAGCAGTAATTACGGGCGAAGAAAAACTTGAAGAAAAACTATCAGGACCAGTCCAGTTATAAGTTATTCCGCTTATGTTTGAATTAAGAGTTACATCATCACCGGGACAAACAGGGTTATCGCACAAGATAGATAAATCGGGAGGAGTAGGATTATTTAAAATTGTATCTGCAATATATTCGCAACCCCACTTATCAGTTACTGTAACACGATATAATCCGGCAGTAAGTCCTGAAATAGTTTGACCTGTATCATTATTCGACCATTTGTATGTAAATGGTGTTTGCAAAGTTGTTGTTGTACCCATGTTAACTGAAACCGAACCATTATTACCACCAACACAAGTTGGAGGGTTTAAAGTAAATCCAATAGATACTGAATTACAAGATCCGCCATTACAATTATTAGGAGTTCCGTCTACAGGTCCAAACCCCCACACAGGATTTCCATCGGTAATACGGGCAAATGTAATTGAACTGTTAGGAATAACATTTCCCGCATACTCAGCAACAGCAAAAGTTCCGGGATTTTCAAAATAAGATGAAGTACAGCATGAACAATAAGGCATCGGAGTTTCTATATCCGACGTATACTGTGGCCAGGTATATAAATCAGCAGCTGTTCCGCCAATATTCCAGTAAACAGCATCAATTGGAAAACTATTGATATCATAAAATCCTATCCAACCGGCGCTGTCATTTAAACACCATTTTTTACTGGAACAATGTAACGCATTTATTAAAGATGTGTTTATATCTGCATTTGGAACATTGCTTCCTCCAATCAGAAAATGTCCATTAGGTGGTATAACACCAAATAATTTAAAAGAACCATAATTTTGCCCCGTTCCGCTTGATGTTTCAAAAGCTATCATATAACAGGATATATCAAATGAATCGCAGGGATTTGCGTTGTATAATTCAATCCACTCTAAACCTAAATTAGGATTGCCACCATTGAGTGTATCAGCATTATAAAAACAATTTTCATTAATGCCCCCGGTTGGCGAGACCATTACTTCGTTAATAACAACAGGACATTGAGAATGTACTTTTAGAAATCCTGATAATAGAAATGAAATAACAAATAATATTTTACCAATATAAGTTTTCATGCATGTTTGGGAACAACAAATATAGCTAATGCAATTATCAGCATCAAGATTTGAAATGCTTTTTTTAAAACTATTTTGTTAAAAATGTTAATATTAATTTTTTAATAGTTTGTCTATTTCGATTGGCTGAAGCAAAGTATCCTCAACCCAGGGCTGAGTGTAATCGTATTTTCTAACTTCGTTTATTCCAAATTTTTCATCCATGATTTCTATCACAGGTTTATATTTTAAAGGTATACTATCGAGTTTAACGATATTATAATATGAAGTAATAAGGTTTCCATTATTTTGTAATTCCGGGTATTCGATAAGGATATTTTCCAATTTTCTTTTTAGCTGCATATGCCCCGGATCCCATGTTATTCCCCAGAAATAACCTTTATCAATAATATACTTACCTAAAATCTGATAGGGTACTATGCTACTAAAAAGTCCTCTTGAATTTTTCTTCGGATCAATTAATCTTCCATTAAAAAATATTTTAAAATCGGCTGCAGCTCCTATCAGAGGTGTTTATAATAAAGTTTTACTTGCGCCTTTTCTGAAATATTTTTTTTGTTCATCAAGCATTATGGGTGTTGATGAAACAT
>CAZELC010000282.1:0-4109 GCA_964512865.1 uncultured Bacteroidales bacterium | reverse complement strand
GCGTCGGCATTTGATGATTTTGTTAATTGGAAAAAAAGAAAAGGAATTGATATTGGTATTGTTACAACAAATGATATTTACTCATATAACCATTATTCCACAGGTGATATCATTAGTACTAATCCTCCTATTGTTGATAATGCAGGGAAAGTTAGACATTATTTGTATGATGCTTACTTAAATGGAACTGTTTGGGCACTTATTGCCGGGGATTCAAACGAATATATGAGTATCCCCATTAGAATTGGAAGTGGAGAAGATAATCCTACATTCAATGTGGATAAAGTACCAACAGATTTATATTTTTCTGATTTTAATGGCGATTGGGAAAAGGATGATGATCAATATTATGGTGAACGCACACATGATGATGTAGATTATTTTTCTGAAATTTTTGTTGGAAGATTGATTTGTTCCGACACTCTGGATATTACAAATTGGACACATAACCTGTTAAAATATGAGCAAAACCCTGGTAATGGGGATTACTCTTACTTGACCCGAGCTTTTTCAATACAAGCTGACCAAATGCAAAATAAGTTAACGGTTTTAGGTAGGGGGGAAGCAGAATATATAGCTACTAAATTTCCGAATTTTACAACAACCATACTAAATGAGAACCCCAGATATGATTCTCCTTTCAACTCAAACGGAATTGTCCCCGCAGGGCAACCTGGTGCTGGTACATTGGGTTTGTCAAAGGGAGCAAACGCTATTGCAGGCATGATTAATCATTATGGGTTATATAGTTGGTTTTGCCATGGTGGTACTACAAGCGGTGTAGAAAGTGGAATAACTACAATGACTAATGGAATAAACGATGAACCCTGTTGGAAGTTACAAGCCGAAGACGCACATGATTATTACACTGAATCAAACAATGGGCTTGACAATCTGGATAATTACAATTATCCCTCAATATTATATTCTGTTAGTTGTGGTGTAACTCCTTTTGATTTAACACATGGTAGAAATGGCGTAAAAAACTGTGGTGAAGGTTTTACCACAAATACTAATGCAGGAGGAGCTGCTTTTCTTGGAAATACAAGAGATGGCTCGATTAATTGGTCATATATATTATATGAACAATTTGCTCAAGTGGTAGGTTCTGGTGGTTTTGCAACAAAATTAGGAGTTGCAGAATTTGTTTCGAAGTATCTTTATGGTCCAAGCCACTACTTGAATTTAACTCATAATTTAATAGGCTGTCCGGAAACAGAAATGTGGACGGATACTCCTACAAAATTGGCTGTAAGTTTAGAACCAAATTGTGTAAATGTTAATGTGAATAATACTGTAAAAATTACAATTGATAATTTACCAAGTAATGCACAAGCAACAGTTTGTTTATATAAAGCAAATGAAGTGTTTACAGTAAATGAAGTGTTTGGTGATGCAAATAATCACGCTGAACTGATTCTTAACAATATAACACCAACAACAGCAGGTGATGTTGATGTTACAATTACATCTCATAATAAAATTCCTTTTATGGATAAATTAGTGAATTGTAACTGCAATAATCCTACAAGTACCCTTAATATTACAAGTAACACAACATGGGCTGAGTTAAAAAAGATGACAACAAATGTAAGCGTTAAAGCAGGTGCAACATTAACAATTACCGATGCAGCAAAAGTTTTAATGCCTCCTACTTCAAAAATTATGATAGAACCTGATGGAGAATTAGTTGTTAATGGCGGGAAAATTACATCATATTGTGATAACCAATTATGGCAAGGCATTGAAGTCTGGGGTACAAGTAATCAAAGCCAATATGAATCAGGTGGTTATTGTTATCAAGGAAAGGTTGTTTTTACAGATAATACAATTATTGAAAATGCAACAAAAGGCATTACTAATTGTAATCCTTCCTATCAAAGTACTCAGGCAGGCGGAATAATTCTGGCAACTGAAACTAATTTCAATAATAATCGTGTTGCAATTGATTTTGTTCCATACAGTAATGTATTAAGCGGAACTGTGCACAATAATTTAAGCTATTTTGTAAAATGCAATTTTACCAGAGACAGAGCTTTATATAATAATACTGCTTTTGTAAGCTTTGCAGATTTAAAAACAGTTTATGGTATAAAATTCTATGGTTGTAATTTTGAAGATTCTTATGCTACATCTTATAGTCAACAAGGCACAGGTATTATGTCGCTTGATTCATATTTTGAAGTTAAACCATATTGTAATTGTGAAGACAATCCTTGCCCGAGTGGTTGCATGGAAAAAGGAAGTTTCAGAAACTTTGCTTATGCAATCAGAGCGCAAAAGGCTAACACAAATAATTACTTTGTTGTTGATAATACAAATTTTTACCACAATAACAGAAGCATTATGGATGAAGGAGTCAACCTTGCATCAATTACGAGTAGCTATTTCGAGTTTCAACCTCCATTAAGTGGTTCTACCTATGAAACGGGTATTGCAATTTATTCCGGTACTGGGTACACAATTGAAGAAAATCAATTTACTGCCACAGCGACAAATTTTACATCCACAGGAGTATATTTTTATCATGGTGGTCAGGAAGATAATTATGTTTATAAAAATTGGTTTCATGATAACTCAGTTGGTATTTCAACTTATGGAGTATGTAAGAACAGCAGCGGAAGTACTGGTTTGCAATTTCAATGCAATACGTTTGAAAATTCAGGCACCTATGATATAAATACAAGAGCTGGCGGTTCAAATCCGGGTGTCAGAAATTATCAGGGCAGCACAACTCAATCTGAAGGTAATATTTTTACCGAAAACTGTACAGGTTACAAAAACTTCTACAATCAGGCACCCAATATGGTAAGATACTATTTTCGTTCTGGAGCTGACCTTGAAGAACCTGTGTGTAATTCGTCCACTTACTTTACCACTTACCCAATAAATTATACAAATTCCTGTACTTCGCATTTAGGCGGTGGGGGCAACCGCACTATGAGTTTGTCACCTCTTAATATACAAACCTTGGAGCAAGATTTTATCACTGATAAAAATGCCATGCTTAGTTATCAGAACCAATACGATCAATTACTTGACGGTGGCAATACAACAGCATTAGGAAATGAAATAGATAATAGTCATGCTAATAATACATGGCAGCTTTACAACAAATTACTTAATAAGTCTCCATTTTTGACTACTAAAGTGCTTTACAAAGCTTCAAATAAAACCAATGTATTGCCTAATGTTTTATTGTATAATTTATTGAAACAAAACCCTGATGCTTTAAATAGCGATAACCTTATGGAACACCTTGCAAACAAACCTTTACCATTATATGGTTGGATGTTAGATTCCCTTGATATTTGTCGCAGGTCTGTAACTGCCAGAACAAAACTAGAAGAAAAAATTTCATATCATGCAGGAAGAAAAGATCAGGCAGGGTTTAAAATCATTAAAGATGCACTTCTTGATACAAACGCTACAAATCATCAGCGTATTCAAACATGGACTAATAATATGGAAACTTTCTATTCCGATATTATGGCAATCAATGATAATATGGCAACAGCAAACTACCAGACAGCAGAAAATACTTTAAACACAATGCCGTCAAAATATAATCTTGAAGATGATTATGCGGTGGAATATCAATGGTTTACTGAACTATTTGGACTATTCAAACAATTCCATAATAGCAATAAAACTATTTATCAGTTAGACAGTAATGATGTGCAAAAAGTCAAATACATAGCTGATAACGGCTATGGATGCGGTAAAGTTTATGCAAGGAATATTTGCCATTTGTATGGTTTTGATTATGAACCGGAATATATCGGTTATGATGAACCTCAAGTGCAAAACAAATCTATGGCAAAAGATTATTCCGAACCACAGCCGTTAGTTAGCAAAGAAGATAATTTAGAATGTTACCCAAATCCTGCAAAAGAATGGATTGTTTTTAAATGGGAAACCGTTTCAGCGGAAAATAGTATCATCATTACTGTTGCTAATTCACTGTCTTCTATTATAACTACTATAAAAACTGATGGCTCTGAGGGAGAAAAAATATTAGATACCAATGAATGGCCAATTGGTATTTATTATTACAAAGCCGAAAAAAACGGGCATCGAATGGTCAAGCGATAAGTTGAGCGTCGCGA
>CAZELC010000281.1:0-4151 GCA_964512865.1 uncultured Bacteroidales bacterium | reverse complement strand
ATAAACCAATTAATCATCTTAAATTTGCTCTCGCATGTTAATAGCACAACGGGTTGGATTTATTTAATAAGCATAACTTTCTGATCGCTCAAATTATAACCGTTTTGAATCTTTATGAAATACACCCCTGAATCAAAATCAGACATATCAAGATCAATTATCTTTACCTGCTGATACTTGCCTGAAAAAACAAGAGTGCCTGAAGATTTGTAAACTTTTACGTAAGCCGGTTCAGTCAGAAACTCTTTAAACTCGATTTTAAGGTTTCCTTTTGTCGGATTTGGGTAAACTAAAGTTGAGTTTTCGGGTTCATCTTTATCAACAATATTAATAAAACCATCAGCGCGCCACATACTGCTGCCACTGGTTCCAATGAACATCTCGTTATTAATCACTTCCATTGCCACTGGATCAATCAGAGGGTAATTCTGAACATTTTTAAACGGAGTCCAGGTTTGGCAATAATCTGTGCTTTTAAAAGCTCCTGTTGATGTAAATAAGTACCAGGCATTATCACTATAAGTAAATAATGTAGCGTTAATAAACTGAGAGTTTGTAATACCTGTAGGAACAATGTTTACCCATGAGCTGTCGGATGCTCTGAACATATAGAAAATTATAGCATTAAAGCTTAGAATATTTGTAAAATCACGCGCCATAAGTATCATTCTTTTATCAGGACCGCCGACAGTCAAAGCAGCTTTCGGGTGATTATTATTACCCCAGTTTTCGAACTGAACAAAATACTCATTCAATGTATCATTCCATTTTGTAGGAATCCAAGATCCTGCTGTATCAGTTGAAAGATATATTATTTTCTTCCATTGATTATTACGTCCAAATATAAAAATGCTATCATTTCCTTTTCCAACAAAGCCATAGTTTGCTGCTAAATTCAGCATTGAAACTGAGTTGTTGATATTTTTCAATTTTGGGTTTAAACCGGCAGAAAAAATATAATAGCCAGGATTAATTCCTTTGCTTAAAATAAAAGAAAGAGAATCAGTTTCTCCAGCAGAGGTCGCGGCATTAAAACTTATTGTACTTTGCTCCTTTTGCCATGTTGAAGACTGATTATTGAATTTATATAAATCCAGTGAATCATTATTAATCGATTTCGCACAAAATATATAAGCTTTATCACGGTGGTCAAAAACAAACTCAGGAGAATATAGAGTATAAAAATCAGGAAGACCTGTATTTGCATAATTCCAGGTATTTCCCTGGTCATTTGTTCTTATAACTCCATAAGGTTCTCTTGAAACAAACAAGTTGGTCCCGGATTTTGACAGATCAGAGCAATCAAGCGATAAAAACCCCGAATTACGTTTTGTCCATTGATCGCCGTTATTTCCTGAGTAATAAAAATCGTTAAAGGCGTGAAATGCTACATATTCACTTAGCACTCCGGTTCCTCCTGTTTGTATCATATAATTAAATATTGGGAATGGATATCCGGGTATCGGATTCGAAATAGCAGCGCATGATTCGCCATAATCAGAGGATCGGTACAATTCAACTCCAAGCCCAAAAAAGCCAACGAACAAGTAATGATCGGATACCACAAGGCTCATTATCTGACCTGAAGAAGGAAGCCCGACAAGCGGTAACTGATGCCAGCTTGAATCTGACTCATAATATTTAAATATTTTATTGTCAGCTTTAGAGATATAATATAATGTATCTTTCAGAGGAAGGCTTGAAAGTACAGGGTTATCATAGTTAACAGGCGAACCAAGTCCAGAGTTTCTTATTTTTTTTACTTTCTCGGCACTGCTGCTATACATTAAAGAATCTCTATGAAATTGATTAAGAATATAAACATATTTGTCGTTTATTGAGTATAATCGGTAATTATTTATAAACAGTGAACCCAAATTAGTTGAATCGTTCCATGATTTGCCGTCACTACTTGAGAACAACATATACTTACCATTATTTTGTGCAATTGCAAATAGTTTATTGCCGTTATAACCCAGATCATTAACCCATGAATTAAGTCCATTCGAAGGCAGATGAGTCATAGGTGTAGCCACCCAGCTATTATTTACTAGTTTTTTTATCTTTCTTGATTGAAGACAGTACACAGTATCATTAAGCTTTGCAATCTGACATCCCAATGACCATGTAAATCCATTATTCAATGTTGTCCAATTCTGACCATTATCAGTTGTTTTAAAAACTCCGCCTCCTGTAGCAATATAAACTGCTCCATTTAGGGTAATCATACCATTCAGGTTTCCACCTTCAAGATTGGGACTGGTAAATTGAGTCCACTGTGCCTCTGCCGCTATAAAGCAAAAAAGCAAGAACAAAGAAAAGTAAAGTTTTTTCATTATCTATAGTTTAATTGATGCATACAAATATAAAAAGATTTCCAAGACAAAAAAATAAATGAGACTAAAGATTCGAACGAAAGTTATAAGAAAAGAGTTCGAAAAGAATAATGTTAAATTTGTAATTATTCCAGCTGAAAAAGGAAAAAATTCCGGCACTCATGTTATTGAATATGCGGTAAAGCAAAAAGCAGATATTATTACTGTTATGACCTTGCCTGATTCTATTCACTTTATTTTTTATCCTTATAATGAAAAATTGATTTTCAATCCTTTTGAGATCACAGTGATATGTGTTAACCCACTTCAGGCCTAAACAATGCATTGGTTATAAAAATATTGAATCATCAATTAAGGAAGCTGTCATAAAAACAGATAAAACTTTGCAAATCATTGTAAACTTCTGCGCGTTCTTATTAACCAAAGGTTTAAGCATCATGAAAACATTAGTAAAAAGAGGTTTCGGACAGGCATATTTTAATTATTATAAAATGTAATAATTTCATTGTTAACGCGAAGCACATTTCAGGTCTTTTTGCCGATAAAAGAAAGGTAATTTATTGTTGCATATCAATAAAATTAGGCTTTAATTTGCCGTATCGATTTACTACTAATTCTTAACTGAAATAATAATATCAAATAATCCATAATACGAGAAACAATGATTGCAAAAACAAGACACCTTTCTACTATTCTATTAGCAGGAACTTTATTAATTAGTTTTCTCAACTCGTGTAAAAGGGAAACTGCCCTTGAAGAGCCATCAAAAAAGATTACTCCTACAGATTATAGTGTTGTGAATAACTGGTTATCTTTACCGGTAACAAATTATGCTGCAGATGTTTTTTATCTTTACCCTACATCATACCAAAAAGTTTCTGTAAATGACCCCAATATATGTACAGTGAATAATGCCGTTATGGCACATGGAGCAGCTCTTGCATTTGAAAGACAGGCGACTGCTTTTGAAACATGCGCAAATATTTATGCTCCTTTTTACAGGCAGGCTGATGCCGGATACACATTAAATTTACCGCTTAATGAGCAAGCTTCGGTTATTAAAGGCTATCCTGCTACTGACGCAATAGCTGCGTTTGATTATTATATTAAAAATCTGAACAAAGGCAGACCTTATATTTTGGCAGGACACTCACAAGGTTCAAATGTATTACTTTATATTTTATCGGACTACATGAAGGCAAACCCTGAAGTTTATAAGAGGATGATTGCAGCTTATGTCATTGGATATTCAGTCACTGCCGATTATCTTGCAGCAAACCCTCATCTTAAATTTGCGCAGGGAGCTGATGACCTTGGAGTAATCATTTCATATAATACAGAAGCAGATTCGGTATATGCTCCGGGAAATCCTGTTATTAATGCCGGTGCACTGGCAATAAATCCGATAACATGGACCACTGATGAGACTCCGGCAGATGCTTCACAAAATCTTGGTTCCATCAAATTGAAAAGCGACGGAACAGTTATTAAAGATGCTAACGGGAACTTTGTAAAAGTTATGAATTATGCTGATGCAAGGGTTAACAACTCGAAATTTGCATTAATTTGCAGTACTGTTTCAGTAGATTCATTTGCGCCGGGGAATGCAGTGTTTCCGAGGGGAGTATTCCACAGTTTTGATTATCCTTTCTATTATTATAATATCAGGGAAAATGCTACAAGAAGAATTCAAAAATATTTAAATCAATAAAACTGCAACTATTACCTTAAAGATTTCAAAAAAGGGATATTTTTGTACCCGTTTGGATTATCCTGATAATTTGAGAAATGTCCTTCCCTATTATCATTATAATC
>CAZELC010000280.1:0-4242 GCA_964512865.1 uncultured Bacteroidales bacterium | reverse complement strand
CAAGGTTATAATGTTGTTAGCGCAAATAACAAAATAGAAGGCATGAAAAAAATGAAAGAAGAAAAGCCTGATTTAGCAATTCTCGACGTAATGATGACAACACATTATGAAGGTTTTGAACTTGCAAAGGAAATTAATGACGACCCTTCTTTACAAAACACACCAATACTCATGCTTACTTCAATCGATGCCATGATAACCACAAAACCTGATATACAGGCAATGGCACGCGAATTCAGAAAGAACCCAGGTTTCAAAGACCTTCATGTTCTTCTAGTAAAAGATATAGTAAGCGGTAAAGCAGGTATTGATTACCTGTCAGAAAAAGGTGATTCAATATGGTTCCCGGTAAATGGTTTCATCAGAAAACCAATCGAATCAGGAAAAATATTACCGGAGATTGAAAAGATTCTTAAATAATAAAAACAAAACATTAAATAAAAGTTCTTTGGATATTAAAGTGGAGGAGTGGAAAATCCCTCATGTTGCTATTACTTGTCAGGTTTAGGTTAATAATGACAGGGGGGATTTGATGAGAAAGTCGCCAAATTTCGAGGTTTTTTGGAAATGACTCTTCAAGGGCTGTTTGGACAAGCTTTTTTTACCATTCATAAGTTGCTGACTTGAAACTAACAGATAAATTGTTAATTACTCTATTGTCAAACAGCCCTTTCCCTTCACTTATATTCTTAAAAAAAATAAAAAATGGAAACAACAATCACTACATTACTTAATAAATACGAAAATCCTACGAGGGATAACCTAATACCGATGCTTCAAGACATACAGGAACTTGAAGGTTATATTTCTGAAAAAGCAATAATTGAAGTCGGGAAATATCTTCAGATACCTACAAGTAAAATTTTTGGTGTTGCTACATTTTATAACCAGTTCCGTTTCTCTCCAAGAGGTAAATATACAATACAGGTTTGCAGAGGGACAGCTTGCCATGTACTTGGTTCCTCCACTGTTTTACAGGAACTTGAGAAATATTTAAAGACCAAATCAGGACAAACCACTAAAGATGGCCTTTTCAGTATTGAAGTGGTAGCTTGCATTGGCGCATGTGGTCTGGCACCGGTAATTTGCATAAATGGTGAATTCCATGCTAAGGTAACATCAGAATCTATTAAAGGAATTATTGATAATTACAGAAACCAAGCTAATAATGAAAACTGATAAAAACACAACCGAAATCCTGAAGAATTATGTTGTCAATTATAAAGAAAAAACTGACAGCACTACTGAAAAATTGATCAAAAAGCTCAGGAAAGAAGACCCTGAAAATGTAATAATATATATTGGAGCCGGTACTTGCGGTTTAGGTGCAGGAGCAGATAAAACCATAGCTGCCTGTAAAAAATATATCAACGATAACAGCATTAAAGCCGAAATTATTGAAACAGGCTGTATCGGACTTTGTTCTTCAGAGCCGATTATGGACGTTGTTGTACCGGGGAAAAACAGAATTTCATTTGAACGAGTAACAGAAGATAAAGTTGCTGATCTTTTGTCGGGAGTTTTTTCAAATGCAGTTGCCGTAAGTCATGTGCTTGGTCAGTTTGGTAAAGACCCTAAAAAGGAATGGAAAAATATTAACAATATATACGAACACCCGTTTTTCAAACCTCAAAAGAGGATAGTTCTTAAAAACTGCGGTCTTATCGACCCCGAAAGTATTGAAGAATATATTGCCAACGGAGGGTATCAGGCTCTGGCAAAAACATTCGACGGATATCAGTCGACAGATATCTGTGATATTATCGAAAAAAGCGGTTTAAGAGGACGTGGAGGCGGAGGTTTCCCCACTGGTAGAAAATGGAAATTTGCTAATGCCCGTCTAAGCGAACAAAAATATATTGTCTGCAATGCAGATGAGGGTGATCCCGGGGCATTTATGGACAGGGCTGTTATAGAGGGCGATCCTCATCGGCTCATTGAAGGAATGATAATTGGCGGTTACGCCATTGGAGCTACTAAAGGCTACGTTTACATACGAGCCGAATATCCTTTAGCTATAAAAAGACTTAAAAAAGCTATTGAACAAGCACGCGAGTACAACTACTTAGGCAAAAACATACTAAATTCAGGCTTCGACTTTGATCTGAAGATAAAAATGGGTGCCGGTGCTTTCGTATGCGGTGAAGAAACCGCTCTTATGCATAGTATTGAAGGAAAAAGAGGAATGCCCAGCCCTCGTCCACCATTCCCTACCGACAGCGGACTATTTGAAAAACCTACTGTTATCAATAATGTTGAAACTTTCTCAAATGTTTCAGAAATTATTAAAAATGGTGCAGAATGGTTTTCTTCTACAGGAACAGAAAAAAGCAAAGGAACAAAAGTATTTGCACTTTCAGGAAAAGTTAAAAAGACAGGACTTGTCGAAATTCCAATGGGAACACCAATACGAAAGATTATTTTTGAAATTGCAGGAGGAATCCTTAATGACAAAAAATTTAAATCTGTTCAGATTGGTGGACCATCAGGAGGTTGTATTACCGAACAGAATCTTGATATATTAATTGATTATGAATCTCTGATTGCGGTTGGTGCCATGATGGGCTCAGGTGGGCTTGTCGTTATGGATGAAGGAACATGTATGGTTGATATAGCAAAATTCTTTATGGATTTCATTCAGAGAGAAAGCTGTGGAAAATGTATTCCTTGTAGAGAAGGCACTAAACGTATGCTCGAAATACTTGAAAATATAACACATAAACCAAATAACGAAAATGAAACCGAGACACTTTTAAGGTTTCAGGGTGTTCTGCAACTTGAAAGACTGGGAAAGGTTATTAAGGAAACTTCTTTGTGCGGACTTGGACAGACTGCTCCAAACCCTGTTCTTAGTACTTTAAAATGGTTCCGTCATGAATACGAATCTCATATATTCGACAGAACTTGTGATGCTGGTGTTTGTACTGAATTAAGAAAATTCGTTATAGATGTCAACAAATGTACTGGATGTACTGTTTGCTCTAAAAAATGCCCTACAGGTGCTATTATAGGAGCAAAAAAGACTCAGCATTTTATTGTTGAAGATAAATGTATCGGATGCGGATCCTGTTATGAAGCATGTAAATTCGATGCTATAAGTTTTAGTTAATTGATATACTTAGAAAAACTAAAAATTCTAAAAAAGAAGAAAATGAAAACCGACATAATAATAAATGGTAAAACAGTTACTGCTGAAAAAGGAGAAAAAATACTTGACGTACTAAAAAGAACAGGAATACATATTCCAACGCTTTGCCACCTGAAAAACATGATGCCTACCGGTGCATGCCGTATGTGCCTAGTAGAGAACAAAGCAACAGGAAAACTGATAACTGCCTGCTCCTACCCCGTTGAAGACAATATGAATATTATGACTCACTCACCAAGAGTTTTAAATGCAAGAAAAACTATTGTTGAGCTGTTGCTTTCAAATCACCCGGATGATTGTTTGTACTGCCCCAGAAACCTTAACTGTGAACTTCAGGGACTTGCAGATAATCTTGGCGTTGATAAAAGAAAAATCCGCGGAAAAAAGAACAAATTCAGCCTCGACTATTCAAGCCCAAGCCTTGTTAGAGATCCTGACAAGTGCATACTCTGTGGTAGATGTGTAAGGGTTTGTGAAGAGACAATTGGCGTTGCATGTATTGATTTTATTCAAAGAGGAAGTGAAACTATTATAGGAACCACATTCAACAAAGGGCTAAACACTTCATCATGCGTTAATTGCGGTCAATGTTTGATGGTATGCCCAACTGGCGCTATCACCGAAAAGGGACAGATAGAAAATGTTGTTGAAGCACTTAATAATCCTGAACTTAAAGTTGTTGTTCAATATGCGCCTGCCGTAACTGTATCAATTGCAGAGGAATTCGGACTTGAATCAGGTAAAGATATGAATGGTTCACTAAACGCTGCATTACGAAAAATAGGTTTTAACCATGTTTTCGACACAAGTTTTACAGCCGATCTAACTATTATGGAAGAGGTTTCAGAACTAATCCATCGTATTGTAAACAAAGGTGAACTACCAATGATAACAAGCTGTTGCCCGGCATGGGTTAAATATGCAGAAGAGTTCTACCCTGAATTAACCAAGAATATTTCAAGCTGCAAGTCGCCTCAGCAGATGATGGGTGCAATAATAAAATCATATTTTGCACAAACTGAAAAAATCAACCCGGAAAAAATATTCTCTGTTTCCATAATGCCATGTACTGCAAAAAAATTCGAAGCTCAGCG
>CAZELC010000279.1:0-4248 GCA_964512865.1 uncultured Bacteroidales bacterium | reverse complement strand
GTATGCGGGTGAAATTAAAATTAGAGAAGGCAAATCAGCTCTAAAAATCAATGCCAATAATTATAATGAACTTTCTTTTTCAAACACATTTACTGAATTAACATATAAAAGTGTTAAAACAGAAAAAGGAATTTTCTATGAGCTTTCTATTCCCGATTATGGTTATTCAAATCACATAGGAGACCCTAAACTTCCAATGCTGCGAAAATTGATTGAAATTCCTTTTGGAGCTACGGTTAATGTAAAAGTTGTTAACTATACAGAAACTGAATATAAATTATCCGATTACGGAATCAGCGAAAAGCTAATGCCTTCACAACCGCCTGTTTCAAAAGACCTGAATAAAAAACTTCCTGATTTTGAATATAATCCTGTAACTTATTCTTCAAACCAGTATAACAGTGATGATCTTGTTGATGTAAATATTATAGGAACGATGCGTGGTGTAAGAATTGGAAGACTTGATATTGCACCTGTAAGATATAATCCTGTAACAAATACTATAAAAATTTATAACGATATTAAAGTTGAAATTACTTTCAATGACGCTGATATTACTAAAACCATGTATGAAAAGAAAAAAAATTATTCTCCTTATTTTGAGAGTATGTATTCTAATCAATTGGTAAATTATAAAACATCAGCTGCTAAAGATGCACTTACAACATATCCTGTAAAGTATGTAATTGTATCTCCCATTACTTTTCAGTCGCAACTTCAACCTTTCATTCAATGGAAAACAAAAAAAGGATTTAAGGTCATTGAAGCTTATACCAACGATTCACAGGTTGGGACAACTACAACTTCAATAAAAAATTATTTAAAAAATTTATATGATAATGCAACTCCATCTGACCCGGCTCCTTCATTTGTTTTACTTGTAGGTGATGTTGCTGAAATCCCTTCATTCTCAGGCAATACAGGCTCTCATGTTTCTGATTTATATTATTGCGAATACACCGGTGATTATCTTCCTGAAATATATTACGGAAGGTTTTCAGCATCTACAACCGTTCAACTACAACCACAAATTGATAAAACTTTGGAGTATGAACAATACTTAATGCCCGATCCCTCTTATCTTGGAAAATGTGTAATGATTGCAGGACAAGACGCTACTTACGGTCCATTACATGGCGACGGACAAATCAATTATGGTACTTCAACATATTTTAATATTGCACATGGACTAACATCAAGCACTTATTTATATTCCGTATCCGGAAGCAGTGCAACTACTATAAGACAAAATATAAGCGACGGAGTATGTTATGCAAATTATACAGCACACGGAAGCTCTGATGGATGGTACGATCCGCAATTTTCTATTTCACAAATTGCCAGTTTAGCTAATGCACATAAATATCCATTAATGGTAGGAAACTGTTGTTTAACGAATACGTTTGATGGCGACTGTTTTGGAGAAGAACTCTTACGTGCAAGCAACAAAGGAGCTGTTGGCTATATTGGAGGATCAAACACTACTACTTGGGATGAAGATTTCTGGTGGGGAACAGGTTATAAAACCGTTGTTGTTAACCCAACCTATAGCGCAACTTCACTGGGTGCTTACGACAGAACATTTCATGACCATAGTGAAGCACGCAGCGAATGGTATGCTTCGCAAGATCAAATGGTATTTGCAGGAAACCTTGCTGTTACTCAATCGGGATCAAGTGAAACAGAATATTATTGGGAAATATATCACCTTATGGGAGACCCTTCGCTTATGATTTATTTCGGCGTTCCTGCTCAATTAGAAGCTACTTATTCTCCACTTATACCTATTGGTTCTACAACATTTACAGTTAATACCGAACCATGGGCATATGTTGCCCTTTCGATGGCAAATGTTTTACATGGCGCTGCATTAGCCGATTCCAATGGCGTTGCTACAATTAATATAGATCCTTTTACAATACCCGGTAAAGCGTATATTGTTGCTACAAAACAAAACAGAGCTCCATTTATTGACTCATTAGATGTTGCTTCTCCAACTGGCCCATATGTGATTTATACAAGTAATACACTACATGATGCAACAGGTAATAATAACGGTCTTGCTGATTTTGGTGAAAACATTACACTTGATATAACACTTCAAAATGTTGGCCAAGCAATAGCATCAAATGTTACAGCAAAACTTAGAACAAACGATACATATATAACTATTACTGATAGTACAGCTACGTGGGGCACTATTACTAATGGATTATCTTCTACTCAAAATAATGCATTTGCATTTACTGTAGCCAATTATGTTCCCGACCAGCATATCGTACACTTTACTATTGTAGTTACTGATGGAAGCAATACATGGAACGTATCATTTAATGTTGTTTTAAACGCACCTTTGCTTTCAATAGGGGATATAACTATTGATGATAATGCAACAGGCAATGGCAATGGAAGACTTGATATTGGAGAAAATGCCAATATTATTATTTCATCTACAAATATTGGACATTCCGATGCAATAAATTCATTTAGCAATTTATCTTTGGGGGAAGGTAATGCTACAATTATCAATGCAAATACAAACCTTGGGACACTAAATGCTATTTCAGGAGCTTCAAATGCAACATTTAATATAACGGTTAACCCAACAGCTGTTAATGGAAGTATATTATCATTAAATAATACTCTAACATCAGGGTTATACTCAGCACAAAAACCATTTAATTTAATGATTGGAATTGTTGATGAAGACTGGGAAACAGGCGATATTACAAAATTTGATTGGGAACAAAGTACATATCCATGGGTTATTTTAAATACATTACCTTACGAAGGAATTTATTCTGCAAAATCAGGAACTATTCCGAATCAGGAAAATTCAGACATAAGTATTACATTTAATGTTCTTGCTGACGACAGTATTTCTTTCTATGCAAAAGTATCATCAGAAAGTAATTATGACTTTTTAAAATTTTATATCAATGATGTTGAAGCAGGCTCTTGGTCAGGCGAAATGGGATGGACACGCCAGGTATTCCCGGTAACACCAGGGACAACTACTTTCAAATGGTCGTATATTAAAGATTATTCCATGTCAAATGGAGATGATTGCGCGTGGATTGATTATATTCTTTTCCCACCTATTGCTATATCCAGCTTATCTATTAATGATGTGAATATTGGTAATAATGCAATGACTTGTTTCCCGAATCCATTTACTTATTCAACAACTATTAATTATAGTATTGAGAAAACCAGTAATGTAAAAATAAAAGTATTCGATACTTTTGGACAAGAAATAGAAACGCTTGCAAATGATTTAAATAAACCTGCCGGAAATTATTCATTAACATTTAACGCCGAAAAATATAAAGCAGGTATTTACCACTGTATACTTACTACAAATGATAAAACTATAACAAGAAAATTAATATTAAAATAATACAAACAAAAATGAATATAAATTAAAATTTAATTACACCAAACTCTAAAACATTATGAAAAAAAATTATTTACACTTTAAATTTATGACGATAATCGTCATTAGTGCACTTTGCTTTATGGGGCTTAACAGCTCTGCACAAGTAAACCGAAAAGGAAAAAACTTTTCTGTTGAATTCAACCAGGTAAAAAGTAACGTTATGAATTTACTTTTTACTATTGATAATTTTAAAATCACAGAAAGAACTGAAAATGGAGTTACATACTCATCTATTGAATTTGAAAAAAATGGCGTATCTACTAATAAAAAAGGATACGCTGAATTACCTATTATACATGCTACCGTTCAATTAGATCCAGAAAAAAATGTTTCTATGGAAGTTGAAAACGGAACATATACTGATTATAATTTGGATTTTCCGCTCTTACCTTCAAGAGGAACTATTACACGCAACCAGGACCCTTCAACAATTCCTTATGAAATTGATCCGGCTTCTTTAGTTGATGCATGGTATCCTGTTGACCTTGCAACAACTGTCGATCCTTTTATTATCAGGAATGTTAGAGGAACAAGTGTATATGTATACCCTATGCAGTATAATGCTGCAAAAAAGATATTAAGAGTATATAATACCATTAACGTTAAACTTACTGAAAACAATACTACACCTGTAAATCCACTAACCAGTATTAGCAAGACTGAAGTGAATGAAGCATTGGATATGTACAAAAATGTATTTATCAATTTTGATAATAATAAAACAAACTGGTCAAACGAAGTAGGTGAAACCGGTGATATATTAGTTATTACTACTTCTACTTATGCTTCCGCTGTTCAGCCATACATCG
>CAZELC010000278.1:0-4251 GCA_964512865.1 uncultured Bacteroidales bacterium | reverse complement strand
AAAACAGCCAGTTTGCTCAGCCTTTATTTGAGTTCTCAGGAGCTTGTGCAGGTTGTGGTGAAACACCATATATAAAACTTATCACCCAGCTTTATGGCGACAGGATGATTGTGGCAAATGCAACCGGTTGTACTTCAATTTATGGCGGTTCTGCACCATCAACACCATATCGTAAAAATGCTGAAGGAAAAGGTGTTGCCTGGGGTAACTCATTATTTGAAGACAACGCCGAATATGGTTATGGAATTGCAAAAGGTACAACTAAAATGCGCGAAAGAATAGCACGTCTGATGAATGAATCTATAAGCTCTGCAACTATTGCTGCTGAGATAAAAGAAGCATATACAGAATGGATTGCAGGAAAAGACAATGCTGAACTATCTAAAGTTGCTTCTGCAAAAGTGCTTAAGGTTATTGAAAAATCAAACGACCCAATTGCAAAACAAATTCTTGAATTCAAACAATATTTAATAAAGAAATCCATCTGGATATTTGGCGGTGACGGTTGGGCTTATGATATTGGTTATGGTGGATTAGACCATGTTCTTGCCTCAGGTGAAGATGTAAATATGCTGGTTGTTGATACAGAAGTTTATTCAAACACAGGCGGACAAGCTTCAAAATCATCACCAATTGCAGCTGTTGCCAAATTTGCCGCATCAGGAAAGCGTATTCGTAAAAAAGATCTCGGTATGATGGCAATGAGCTATGGTTACGTTTATGTTGCTCAGGTATCAATGGGTGCAAGCATGACACAATACTACAAAGCAATAAAAGAAGCTGAAGCTTATCCCGGACCATCAATTATCATTGCTTATGCTCCATGTATCAATCACGGTTTAAGAGCAGGAATGGGAAAAACTCAGGAACAAGGTAAAAAAGCTGTTGAAGCAGGTTACTGGCATCTTTATCGTTATAATCCGCTTTTGGAAGCCGAAGGAAAAAATCCTTTTACACTTGATTCAAAAGAACCAGACTGGAGTAAGTTCCAAGAATTTCTTAACTCTGAAGTTCGATTTACTTCTCTTATTAAAGCTTTGCCTGAAGATGCAAAAGTCTTATTCAAGGCATCAGAAGAAGCTTCAAAGTGGAGATACAAGAGTTACCAAAGAATGGCAAGAGACTAATCTGAATAAATCAAAAAAACCCGTCACTTCTGACGGGTTTTTTTTTGCCCAATAAAACTATTAATTATTTATAATATCCCGAAAAATAACAGTACCTTTGCAAATTCTTTTTATGAAACTATTAAAACACTTAAATGACTAAGGATATAAGAAATATTGCCATAATTGCTCATGTCGACCATGGCAAAACAACACTTGTTGACAGAATACTTTATCAGGTTAAACTTTTTCGTGACAATCAGGATGTTAAAGAATTAATATTGGACTCAAATGATCTTGAAAGAGAAAGAGGAATAACTATACTGGCAAAAAACGTTTCAGTAAGATATAAAGGCATTAAAATTAATATTATAGATACTCCCGGTCATAGCGATTTTGGCGGCGAAGTTGAAAGAGTTCTTAATATGGCAGATGGTGTTCTTTTACTTGTTGATGCTTTTGAAGGACCTATGCCTCAGACAAGATTTGTTTTACAGAAAGCATTGGAACTTGGTAAAAAACCTATTGTTGTGGTTAACAAGGTTGATAAGCCAAACTGCAGACCAGACGAGGTTCATGAAGCTGTTTTTGATCTTATGTTCAGCTTAGATGCAACAGAGGATCAGTTAAATTTTCCTACAGTTTATGGTTCTTCAAAGCAAGGTTGGATGTCGGAAGATTGGAAAAATCCAACAACAGATATTACTTTTCTACTTGACACAATTATTGAGCATATAAAACCGCCGGTTATTGAACCAGGAAACCTTCAAATGCAAATCAGCTCTCTTGATTATTCATCTTATGTGGGAAGAATTGCTGTGGGAAGAATTACCCGTGGTAGTTTGAAAGCCGGAATGCAGATTTCGGTAGTTAAAAATGATGGCAGCCTGATGAAATCTGTTATTAAAGAATTGTACCTTTTTGAAGGTCTGGCAAAAGAAAAAGTGAAATATGAAGTTCAAGCAGGTGAAATTTGTGCTGTTCTTGGTCCGGAAAATTTTGATATAGGTGATACAATTGCAGATTTTGAAGCTCCCGAAGGTATGGCTCCCATTAACATTGATGAGCCAACAATGAGTATGCTATTTACAATTAATAATTCTCCTTTCTTTGGCAAAGATGGTATTTACGTCACATCCAGACATTTACGAGAAAGACTCTTTAAAGAAACCGAAAAAAATCTTGCATTAAGAGTTGAAGAAACAGATTCACCTGATAAACTTAATGTTTTCGGAAGAGGAATACTACATTTATCAATACTTGTTGAAACAATGCGCCGTGAAGGTTACGAGTTTCAGTTAGGTCAGCCTAAGGTTATCATTAAAGAAATTAACGGTCAAAAATGCGAACCAGTTGAATATTTAACAGTTCATGTTCCCGAAAATTTTTCAGGTAAAGTTATTGAAATTGTAACTAAAAGAAAAGGTGAAATTATTTCAATTGAGCCGAAAAATGACAGGATTGCTTTAGAATTCAGCATCCCCGCAAGAGGATTGATAGGCATTACCAATGTGATTTTGACAGCAACCGAAGGTGAAGCAATACTTGCCCATAGATTTAAAGCTTATGAGCCATGGAAGGGAGATTTGGAAAGAAGAAATAATGCTTCAATGATTTCCATGGAAACAGGTCTTGCTATTGCTTATTCTATTAACAAACTACAGGACAGAGGTCATTTTTTTGTTGAAGCAAATGACCCAATATATGAAGGGCAAGTAGTTGGTGAAACCAACAGACCTGATGATATTTGCGTAAATTTAACAAAAACGAAAAAACTTACCAATATTAGGGCTTCCGGAACAGATGAAAAAATGAATATTACTCCTCCAATTAAGTTCTCTCTTGAAGAAGCAATGGAATATATTAAAGAGGATGAGTATGTTGAGATTACACCGAAATCAATTAGGATAAGAAAAATACTTCTTAATGAAATTGAAAGAAAAAGAAGTAATAAATCCGAAATTAGCAACCCTTGATTATAAGAAAAGTCCGTTCATAATTCTATAATTATTAAAAAAACGCCCCTTTTGGTTTACACTTGTATTTCGTTTTTTCATAAACTTTCATTATATTTTATCTAAACCGATTTCCTGTTTGTTAAAATTTTGTTAAAATAAAAATGCGTTTTTTCGTATTTTCAAGGGATATTTATAATTATTTTATTTATAATATTGATTATCCGTATATTACACTATAATAAAATTAACAATATTTTAACAAGATTTTAACAGGAATCCGGACGATTCCTTTTTAACTTTGTACTATAATATTCGAAAAGCCTTATCTCAATATTAAGCAAAAATTCGTTCTTTTATTAAATTTGAGTCGTTCGTAAAGATTAAGTCTGGTGTAAAGCCAGACTTATTTTTTTTCAGAGCTATTAATTCATCAGATTACCAAACTGTTTTATTGGGTTAGAAAATTCACTTATAAGAAAGGTCATTGTCAGAAGTGAAGCCTTATCAATATTATCAGTTGCATCCAGCAGAACAATCGAACTAACAGATTTATCATCATTAATTTCAAGGTAAAACACCATATAATAATTATCTTTTATCTCCATAAAATCCGGCATATTAAAATCATCTAAAACATCACGGTTTATCTGAAATTCAGGTTTTATTTTTTCACTTTCCAAATCTGTTCCTTTCACAAGAAATATATCAGGATTATCTGTTTTTTCAACAGAATTGACCTTCATCGCCCTTATATTATAATCAGGCATAATTCCTTCGATATAATTAAGTGCTGAAGAACAATGAGCAAGAAGCTTTTGAAGCAGGTCGTTCATTTTACTTTCTTTGCCAATTTCAGTATTTGATTTTTCCTGCAGATTTAATATTTCATCATCAACCTGCCATTTGTCCTGCATAAACTTATAAAGATTATTAATTCTTTCATTTAACATTTCGGTACCCATAAAACTTAATTTTAATTAATCATTTTGTGGAAAAAGTTAAGAATCGTATCCGGGAAAAAAATCGAATAAAAAGATATTGTCGGATAATCTTAAAACCTTTTATTTCAAATAATTTAATAACGGCAAAAGTAAATGATTTCTTAACAAAACAAAACAATTTTATTTATATGTTAACGCGTTGTGCGGTTTAATTCGCCAAAGCATATTTTAAATGATTTAATGGTT
>CAZELC010000277.1:0-4259 GCA_964512865.1 uncultured Bacteroidales bacterium | reverse complement strand
GAGAGCGTAAATATTTTTGTGTAAATAGGAAATTACGAACATTACAAAGATAAATTATAAGGAGAATAAGAATTCCACCCTGCCCCATATTATCATAAGAGTTTTCTTTAATGAAAACAACATAGGCTTCTTTAGGGATATTTGTAATTTCACTGACAAGTTGTGTAACTTCCTTAACAATTCTTTCTTTTTTCTCTAATGAAAGTACCGGTCCATCTATGGTTATAACTGGCATAATATTTCTCCTTTTATTTATTTTGATATATTAACTCAATACAAAAATAATAAACATTCATTTACAATAATGCCTTACTTTGGTACACTCAGCATAAAAAAATGCCTAAAGTGATCTAAAATACTTAAAGTTGATCATTACTTTTTCATCTTTCAATTTGAATCGAATAAAAATTATTTTAGGCACTCCAAACTTTAGTGCACTTTAAGTACTTTTGGATATAGATTTTTTAAATATGCCCAAAACAATCGAAGATATAATTCTTCAGCACGACAAAAGAGGAATAAGTAAGCTTAGACAATTCCTCCCGAAAGATTTTTGCGGTAAAGCAGCAGAAAATATCATCAATAATAAAGGAACTGCTTTTATTGCTACAGGTTTTTATATTTTAAATTCAAATGCTCCCGAAACAGATGGTCCTTCAGGTGCAATTGCAATAGGAAATGCTCTTGAAAAGCTTGGCTTTAAAGTTTTTTATGTCACAGATTTTTACAGCTTTCAACTTTTTATAGATATTGTCGAATCAGAAAAGGTTATCATTTTCCCTTTATGTAATGATGAAGAAAGTGAGATTTACGCAAAAAAACTTATAAAAAAGTTCAATCCATCGCTAATAATTTCGGTTGAAAGATGTGGTGCAACTTCAGGAATGAAATATCTCAACATGAAAGGCATTGACATTTCGGATTACAATGCAAAAATTGATTATCTGTTTTATAATCATAATAATACAATAGGTATTGGTGATGGCGGTAACGAAATAGGAATGGGAAACCTTGAAGATGAAATTAAAAAAACAACCGGACTTCCTGACGAACCTTGTAATACAAAAGTAAGTCATTTAATTATTTCAAGTGTTTCAAACTGGGGAGCGTTTGGACTTGTTGCTGCATTAGCACTAAAGACGCAACAAAATCTTTTACATTCAGCTGAATTTGAAGAAAAGCTTATGAATAAAATAGTAAATAACGGAGCTGTTGACGGCATAAGCGGAAAACCGGAATTATCTGTTGACGGGTTTGGTCTTGAGTATTTTAAAACTCTTGGCGAATTAATTTCTTTAAACGAAATTCAATGATTTAGCATTTTTCAGCCGAACATTATTCTAATTCGCTTCATCAACAATAATATTATAAGAAATTAGAAATCCCTTTCCCAAAATTCCAATATAAGAACACAAATAAAATCGCTGCTTATTTAAACTGACAAGCATATAAGAAATCAATTATTTCCATTTAAAAAAAGAAAAAAATATTCCTTAATTGTTTTCGGTTTAGTCGGTTAATTTATATTAATTTTGCCGAAAAATTCAAAACAGGGCAATAAATAATTATTTAAATATTATGGACGAAAATAAAGACAGAAAGCTTTTCACTGAGTTCGCTCCTGTAACTGCCGGACAATGGAAACAAAAAGTTGTTGAAGATCTTAAGGGAGCCGATTTCGACAAGAAACTCCTCTGGAAACCGGAAGATGGTTTAAGTTTTCAGCCGTTTTATACCGCTGATGATTTAGAAAAATTATATTATCTTAACTCAAACCCCGGAGAATTTCCTTATACAAGAGGAACTAAAACTCACAACAATAACTGGAAAATAATTCAGGAAATTGATGAAACCGATTATGTAAGTGCAAATAAAACTGCAACTGATGCAATAAAACGTGGTGCGGAAGGAATAATTTTTAATGCTTCCAAGCTTAATAATTACGACAGTTTTTGTGCACTTCTCAACGGAATTGATCTGAATAAAACATTTGTCGGATTTAAAAAAGCTGAACTTTTTTCCAAATTTATTTATGATTACCAGCATTATTTAGAGAAGCACGGATATAATTCCAATCAGTTAAATGGCTCTTTTGATTTTGACCCTATTGGAGATTTTGCCGTTAATGGAGAGTTTTACAAAGGGGAAGGATTTTCAATGCATGAAGCAGATCATATTGTTTCAAGAACAGTTGACAACCTGAGTAAATTCAAATCCATAAATATTAATGGAAGTAATTTTCATAATGCCGGTGCTTCTGCTATTCAGGAACTTGCATTTTCGCTTTCCTGCGGAGTTCAATATCTCGATGAATTGACTAAAAACAATATTAAGCCTGAGGAAATACTAGAGCATTTGCAATTTAATTTTGCTGTTGGCTCTTCTTATTTTTTGGAAATTGCTAAATTAAGAGCCGCAAGACTTTTATGGGCAAAAATTTCAGAAATGTATGGCTATTCAGGTAAACCTTACATTAATATAATTAACTCAAACTGGAACAAAACTATTTATGATCCTTATGTGAACCTTCTTCGGTCAACAACCGAGGCAATGTCGGCAGCAATAGGATGTTGCGATTCGATGACAATACTGCCATTCAATGCTTGTTTTAAAGAAAATGATGCTTTCGCAGAAAGGATAGCGCGTAACCAACAGATTATTCTTAAAGAGGAATCATATTTCGGAAAAGTTATCGATCCTTCTGCAGGCTCTTACTATATTGAAAATCTCACAGATTCTGTAGCCGCACATGCATGGGCACTTTTTCTTAACATCGAAGAAAAAGGCGGTTTTGTTAAATTTGTTGAAAGCGGTGAGCTTAAAGCTGAAATTGAAAAAACATGTCAGCAAAGAGATATGGATATTGCATCAAGGAAAACTTCAGTTCTTGGAACTAATAATTATCCAAACTCCGGTGAAATGATGCTTGATGAAATTGCGAAACAAAATGAACAATTTAATGGCAAAGGATTAAAGCTATATCGCGGATCTCAGGCATTTGAAGATTTAAGACTTTCAACAGAAAGACAGTTTAAAAAAGAAGGTTTCAGACCTAAAGTTCTTTTACTTACTTATGGAAATCTTGCAATGAGAAAAGCACGCGCAACTTTCTCAGCTAATTTCCTTGGTTGCGCAGGTTATGAAATCACTCCTGAATATAATTTCGAATCTGTCGAAAAATCAATTTCAGAAATTGAAAAGAGAAATATCAATATTATTGTGATTTGCAGCTCTGATGAAGAATACTCAACTTCAGCACCGGAAATTGCAAAAGCTATGAAAGAAAAATTCGACAATAAAATTGTTATTATTGCAGGCAGTCCGAAAGAATTGATTGATATGCTTAAATCGTCAGGAGTTGATGAGTTTATTCACATCAGATCAAACGCACTTGCAGTTCTTAAAGGCTTTAATGCCAAATTTGGAATTGAATAACCGTTAAAAATAAAATACAAATTCATTAAATCATCAATACAATAAACTAATAGATGAAACCGGATTTTAAAAATATAGATTTCAAATCTTTCTCAAGATCAGGAAATTTCAAGCAATGGGAGTCAGCTAACAAAATAAATAAAGATTGGGATACTCCCGAACAAATAATGATAAAGCCTGCTTATGGCGAAGAAGACCTTATGAATATGGAACATTTAAGTTATGCAGCAGGCATTCCTCCATTTTTAAGAGGTCCTTATTCGGCAATGTATGCAATGCAACCATGGACAATTCGTCAGTATGCCGGATTTTCAACAGCGGAAGAATCTAATGCATTCTATCGCCGAAATCTTGCTGCTGGGCAGAAAGGTCTTTCAGTTGCCTTCGATCTTGCAACACATCGTGGTTATGATTCTGACCATGAAAGAGTAGTTGGTGATGTTGGAAAAGCAGGAGTCGCAATTGATTCGATACTCGACATGAAAGTTCTTTTCGATCAAATTCCATTGGATAAAATGTCTGTATCAATGACTATGAATGGAGCTGTTCTTCCTATTCTTGCATTTTACATCGTAACTGCTGAAGAACAAGGAGTTTCAATGGATAAACTGAGCGGCACAATCCAGAATGATATTCTTAAAGAGTTTATGGTTCGTAATACATATATTTACCCTCCATTACCTTCAATGAAAATTATTGCTGATATCTTTGAGTTCACGTCTAAGAATATGCCTAAATACAACTCAATAAGTATTAGTGGTTATCATATTCAGGAAGCAGGAGCAACTGCTGATATTGAGCTTGCTTATACACTTGCTGACGGT
>CAZELC010000276.1:0-4269 GCA_964512865.1 uncultured Bacteroidales bacterium | reverse complement strand
TTATTAGCAAGTAATTGAGCTCCGTAACAAACTGCTAAAAGGGGAATTTTTCCTTTAATTCTATCAAGTTCAGGTCGTGGAGATTTTTCATCACGAACAGAAAAAGGACTTCCTGATAAAATAACGCCTATTACAGAATCGTTTATTTCGGGTATCTTATTATATGGATGAATCTCACAATATGTATTTAATTCTCTTACTCTTCGAGCAATAAGCTGAGTATATTGCGAGCCGAAATCTAATATTAAAATTGTCTCCTGCATTGGCTGATTTTTATTATCGCAAAAATACAACAGCAGTCAATTGAAAAAACATAAGGGATTTAATTTTTTCAACTCTGTTTTAACATAAAAAATAACCTTACATTTTAATGAATTCTATTCTTAAGCTGTTGGCTATCCCTTCACTGGTTTTAATTTTGGAAATTTCAGTATTAGCAACACCTTCGGCAATAATTCTGGTTTTATCTGATTTAAAGATATTAACAAGACAGGTTTTAATGCTTTGAGCTCTATTAGCCGATAATGTGGCATCATTAGATGAAAGGCTTAATATTTTGATTTTAGCAGATTTTTCTTTTTTGATAAACTCGGCTATTTTTAAAAGAACAGGATACGATTCTCCTCTCAATTTATCTGTATTTCCCTCAAAAGAAACAGAATGAGAAATATATTTTCCATCCCTGAGTAAGCATTCGTTAATGTCAGAATAGTCGGTAGCAATAATGATATTGGAAAGGTAAATATCATAATTATCCGAACCGCAGTTTTTTTGATAAAATCTAAACATATCAATTATTGAAGCACCGGCAAACGGGTATTTAACTTCGCCCATAAGGTATTGATTAGCATATAATTTAAGTATTCCTTTAATATAACTCATCGATAGCCTTACAGGTTTATCTGGGTTTGTCATAAAAGCTTTATTATGAAAGCGGCTAAGCTTGTTTACGGTTGCACTATCCATCCAGTTCATAAAAAACACTGAGTCAATCGTAAATGTCTGTCTTAGCCCGTTGATGCCAGGGAAATCACCAAAATATGTCCTGTTAGGAGCAGATGAAATCATATCAAAGCTGAAACACATATTTGTGCCTCTTTGCTTCAGCAGAAGATCGAACTGAACCGAAAAATCGCTAATTATTGGTTTTTTTAAGGTGAAATATGTTGATGAGCCGTCAGAAAATTTCAGCCATTTGCCTTCGTATCCCTTTATTTCTACAGCTCCACTTTTATCACCTTCAGAATTAAAATTGGAAGGAAGTGACAGATATGGTGTAGAAGAAAAATCTTCAAAGAAAACAATATTCGTTGCCTGAATAAAATCGAACTCTTTGTAGCTATTGAAACTTGTACTGTCTTGCGCTGTTGAATATAAAGCAGCAAATACAACTGCTAATGTGTAAAATATTCTTTTCATTGTTTAGAATTAATTTAATAAATCAATAATTTGATGAATCTTATTTACTGTAAAATCGGCTTTGTCAAAACAACCTGTTAAATTTTTCTCATTAAAGAATATTGTTGACATTCCGGCATCTTTTGCTCCTGTAATATCTTTTTCATAAAGATTTCCAATCATAATGCAACCGGAAGGCGCAATTGAGATGTGTTCAGCTATTGAAGTAAAAAACCTTATGTCGGGTTTATTATATCCAAGTTCTATTGAAGAAAAATAATACCGGAAATACTTGCAGATGCCAACACGTTCTAATGCTTTAATCATTGCATTGGTATCTGACACTCCGGCATTTGTTGCCACCACAAGTATATATTTATTTGCAAGTGAGTCAAGCAGTTCTTTAACTCCTTCAATTAATTCATTCTTTTCCCAGGAAAACATCGGACCTTCCATTTCAGGGAAATCTCTCATCAATGTGTCACCCCAGTCGAAAATTACAGCTTTATACTTTCCCTGCATTTAATAATTCTATTTATATTTTAGTGTTTATCCAGTCAATAATATCTTTATAGACTTCCTTTCTGTTAACTTCATTAAGGATTTCATGTCTGGAATCTTTATATAGTTTCATTGAAACATCCATCAATCCGGTTTGCTTGTAAAGCTCGAATGTTTCAGTAACGCCTTTTCCATTGTTGCCGACAGGATCTTTTTCACCTGAAAGAAAAAGAAGAGGAAGCATTTTCGGGACTTCTTCAAGTTTGTCTTCATTATATAAATCAATGATTCCGCTTAAAAAATCTTTAAAAAATCCGGCAGAAAAAACACCACCGCAATAAGGGTCATTTACATATTTGTCAACTTCTGCATTATCGCTGCTCAGCCAATCAAAATCCGTACGGTTAGGGACGAAACCTTTATTGAATTTCCCAAAGGAAAGATAATTAAGAAGGTTGCTCTTCGACCTTTTACCAAAAAACAATGAAGCAAGTTTTGCTATTAAAACTCCGGTTTTGCCCAGCGAACCGGGATTGCCGGCTGTTCCACTCAAAATAGCACCATTTATTTCATGCCCATGTCTGGTAATGTACTCCCGTGAAAGCAATGAACCCATGCTATGCCCGAATAATATCACAGGCACTCCGATATACTCATTTTTACAAATAATCGTCAGCTTAAACATATCTTTTACAACCAGATTCCAACCGTCTTTTTTAGCAAGGAAACCCACATTATTCAAACTACCTGCTGTTTTTCCATGGCCGCGATGGTCATTGGCGTACACAACAAATCCTTCCCTTGTTAAAACTTCAGCAAATCGTTCATATCTGGCAGCATGCTCTGCCATGCCATGAGAAATCTGAACTATAGCCCTGACGTTATCATCATCAGGCGACCATTTATAAACATGTAATTCGCAACCATCATCAGACTGAAAGCTAAACTCTTTTGTTTTCATAATCACATCAAACCTAAAACAATTAATAATTGAGCTAAAATATAAGTAGACATATAGTAAACCCCACCTTTGGGGAATTTAGATTTAAACTCATAAAATGCCAGAATAGTATCAGAGGTTACAAAAAAAATCGATCCTACTACAGGCAAAAATAATTGTGAGCCAGTAAAACAGCACACTCTTGTAAAGCTTAAAAAGCACATAAACATTATCACAAACATGTATATAACCACAGGTAATTTCATGTCACCAAGATAATCTTTCAGCTTTCGGAAAATAATATAACCTATTAAAGCTAAAGGAGCTGCCAATAATAATAGGTAATACTTCCCATAAAGAAAATCAACGGATTTAAAAAATAAGTAAACATAAAACAGATGTCCCAGCAAAAATGCCGATAAACCGGTAATAAAAAAAGGCTTCTTCCATGGCCACATAAGCGCAACATCGCCAATAAAAGCAAGTAATAATGCCAATAGCACCATTATATCAGGTTCAACAGAAGCATAAAAGTAAAACATCGCTAACGATGGCATTAATAATGGTTTTGTCAGATATCTCAAAATCTTGATTTCAAAAAAATCAGCAATTAGAACTCCTACCGAAGCACAAATCAAAATTAGAAGAAAGACAATTTTAATCGTCATGATTTAAATCTCTAAAATAAAGAATATTAAAAAAAAATATCTTCTTAAATTTTACATCCATAAAATTATAAAAAATTACGGCAGGTTTCAAATTAACCGATTAATAATTTATTAAAATTGTATAAAATCAAAATAGTCTATCTTTGCAAAAGAAAATGAAAAAGATTGCATTCCATACTTTCGGCTGTAAGCTTAACTTTGCTGAAACATCTACAATTACAAGAGACTTCAGAAACCGGGAATTTACTGTTGTCGATTTCAAAGAGAATGCTGATTATTACATAATTCATTCATGTATTGTTACAGGAAACGCCGAAAAAAAATGTATTGCCGCTATAAAGCAAGTCAGAAGAAAGCACCCTGAATCAAAAATCGCAGTAATCGGTTGTATGTCGGAGCTTAACAAAGAAAAACTTGAGAAAACCGGTATGGTCGATTATATTATCGGCAATAATGACAAGTATTCTCTTTTTAATATTCTGACCTCGGATAATACTGCCAATGATAACAAAACAGGAGCTTTTATTTCATCATACTCGGTTGAAGAGCGAACCAGATCGTTTATTAAAATTCAGGATGGCTGTGATTACTTTTGCTCTTATTGTGCTATCCCATTTGCCAGAGGAAGAAGCCGTAGCGACAAAATAAATAATATTGTAAACATAACTAATGAGATTGCAAAATCAGGCATTAATGAGATAGTTTTGACAGGAGTAAATATTGGCGATGTCTGCAAACATAATAATGAAAGTTTTAAATTAC
>CAZELC010000275.1:0-4270 GCA_964512865.1 uncultured Bacteroidales bacterium | reverse complement strand
ATGTACCCTGAACAGTCATATTGTTATAAACACGAATATTCGCTGCGGGCATGGTAATCTTATTAGCGGTAGTAGGAGTTAACACTAAATTGCAATAGGTAGCGAGTGTAGTAGGCACAGCAATTGCACCACTCGAGGCATTATATTCAATTGTTCCGCCATTGTTTCCAATAAAACCGCCAAAATCAACAGTTGGTAATGTTGCCGAAGCTAATTTTAATGTACCTGTTCCCGAAGGTATTGTATGAAATTTATGACCGATAGTGGTTCCAAGATCAAGTGTGGAACCATTGTTAATAATAAGCGAAGGAACATTTTTGTCATTATCTTTTATCGTAACCGTATGATTGTTCCCCGCTCCATCACCTATAATAACAGGTGTTAAAGCCGAAGGTGTACAATTACAAGAAGTTCCTGTATTGCTTATAGAAGACCATGTGCCATTTGAAGCCCAATCTCCAGTTGTAATGCTATATAATTTCACTATTGCTCCGAAACAGGCCGGCACACCGGCTGTAAATTCACCATCCAAGTAGTCATAATTTAAATAACCAAAAGAATATGCGGGTATAGAACCAATTGCCGCAGCCTCCGTAACTTTATTTACATCGTTTATATAAGACCATGAAATCGCTGATGGATCAAATTTACCTGGCACATATAAAACATTACCTCCTGTTGAATATGTATATATTTGCTGAACAGAACCTGAAACAATACCAGAAAAGCCATTACTTATGGTTTTAAAGTAATAAGGTAAAGAATTGGTGGAGGTTACAATAAAATGAGCTGTAGGAACAGGTTTAATAGTTACACTACCCCATGCAGTAGGAGTTGAAGTAAATTGAATATTTGCGGGAGTATATGTTGACCCGGTTCCTAATGGAAAAAGAAATGCTGTTGTATTTCCATAGGCTTTTGTAAGCCCACCATCAGAAGCATTTCCGGATGTTTTTATCATTTTTGTAGCACTGAAAGCCGCTCCGCCTCCATTATCAATTGCAGAAGCGGATGTATTATTAATAAATAAATTATAGGTTCCAAGCATAAGAATACCCTTGTCACCTGCTAAAGAAAGAGTTCCATTTATTGTCTGATTAGCTGACAATGTTGCTCCGGATGTATTGCTTAGTGTTAAATTCTGAAACTGACCAGTTCCGTCACCCGTTAATATTTCATTCGAAGTTCCATTTAAATTAATTTTTCCTGCTCCTGTATGTATTCCTGCATTATAAATTGTACCATTGGCAGTATTTGCTCCAACATTAACAGTAAACCCGCCATCTGCTAATTGTGCACCTGAATTTATAGTAAGCGTATTTCCCACATTAACATTAGACCCCATTGTAGTTACACTACCACTATTTATTGTCATATTATTCAGCCTGTTAGTTATAGTTCCGGAATTAGTAAATATCTGCGTACCTGTTCCATTAAATGTTAACGTATTTGTATTGGGCGTGTATCTTCCTCCAGCATTAATAGTAAAATCGCCGGCAACATTTAAAGCATAATTAGAACCGGAAGTAAGAATTGAATTACTATTGATTACAAGGTCATTAATGATAGATATATCACTACCCTGAGTAACTGTTAAATTAGCAACAGAAGGGGTGGCGGTTATATTCATATTATAAAAAGGAGCCGTTGACGTTATACCAAAATTGGTACCAGAAGGCTCCAAAATATTTATCGTTCCACCAGTAACACTATAATTACTTAACGAGGATAATATTCTTAAACCCTGACCTGCTGTAAAAATTCCTGTTTTAAAATTAAGCGAACCTCCGGACATACGAAACACAGCATTGGGATTACCGAGGTCAAACATATACCCTGCATGTACTTCTCCTGCAGCACGTATATCAACGGTCCCGCCTGTTTGAATGTAGGATGCTGTATTGCTTCCGTTCATCCATAATTGACTCAAAGAAAGAGAGCCTCCTTCAATAAATATTAATGGAGAACCAATACTTCCTAAAACAAAACCGGCAGCATCTCCTGTTGAAAAACTTCCACTGCTTATTTGAAGTGTTCCATATAATGTTACAGCTTGATAACCGGTACCATTTACTCCAGTTAAAGTGGTAGAAACGGTGGCTCCGTCAATCCATAACTTAGCATTTGGTCCAATATTATAATCTTGTCCCCCTTCTGTAAGAGAAGGTATATCAATATTATTACCCAACTTTAAGGTTCCATTTTTTATATATAATGCCTTCCATACACTTTCAGGGCTAAAGGTGGCAGGGTTAGAGCATGCTGTTGATGCGGTGGCACCTTGAGAATAACTGTTAGGTGCCCATAATTTAAAATTGCCGGGTGTACTCGATAAAACACTTAAAACATCGGTTTGATCTGTTCCTTTATCTAATATAAGCCTATGAAATCCGGTTATTCCATTACAATTGATTGTGCTGTTATAATCACCGGTAAAGGTAACATCTGCGGCCCCTGTGGTTGTAATATTTGCACAAAGATAGTAATTATCTAGCCAACTAGCTCTATTATGTAATTTAACAGTCCCATTATTTATTAAATTACCGGCAATTGTAATTTGATGAATCATATTGTAATTACCAACATTCAAAGTACAACCTGAGCCAATGGTAACTGTTGTTCCTAAAGTATTACTCAATCCTATATTCAAATTAATCAGATTGGCCGAATTACCAAGTTGAAAAATAACGCCACCTGTACTACTTTTTGATAAAGATAGATTACCATTTACTGTATAAGTTGCAGGAGAACGAAGAATATATGTAATATCTGATGCAGTGCTATTCGTTAGTAAAAGATTGTTATATATGGTCTGCGTAGGGAGTGTTCCACTTATATTATAATATTCTATAGTTCCGCCGGTTACTGAAACAAAATTTGAAAAATCACCGGAAGGAAAAGTAACTGAGCCTATACGCATTTTTCCAGTCCCATATACATATCCAAAATTATGTCCTGTAAATGTTTTAATATCTAATATACCTGTATTATTAATATACAAGGTAGCTATTGTTTTGTTGTTGGCATTAATTGTTATTGTTTTCCCATTTAATATTGTAACATTATCGCAATAGGCAGGAGTCCCTCCGTGAGCAGGTACCAATGTAGTTCCAGAAGGATCGGTTGTCCATATATCTGTAGCATCCCAATCGCCTGAATTGAATGAATACCAATCTGTTTTTAAGTCTATTACCACCCATTGCGATGATGCCCATGTAAAATCGGAACAATCGGGTGTTCCGGTAGGGTCAACCATACAGCCATAAGTTCTTGTAACATTTAATCCTGAAGGTGGATCATACGTAGTTGAAGTTGCTCCTGGAATTAATGTCCATCCGGTTGAGTTTGTGCCCACAGGTACAGTGTAATTACCATCTTTATAATACCATTGATAATTAAATGTACCGGTACCACCACTTGGAGTTATTAAAAATCCAAATGATGAAGGATTACCACCATTGCATATTGATTCACCTGTACTGCTAACAGTACCATAATTTATGGCAGCTCTTATGGTTACTGTAAAAGCATTAGCAACACTATAGCAACCCGTTGTTGAATTTACAACAGTAATAAAACCATTATATGTAGCAGCAGGAACACCTGTTGGAACAGCAACAACAATAGGGCTTGTAGATAAATTCGTAAGTCCTACATCAACAAAACCAACACCCTGTGCCGTACCATCCCATGTTATGGTGTATTTGTCTGCACCTCCGGTAGTTCCGGTATATAACAGATTAACACTCCCTGCGTCATTGCATATAACCGGACTTGCTCCTAACGTGATAGATGGTTGTGCGTTTAAAGTGATTGCAAAATCGGGCGAAATTGTTCCATAACAAGTTCCATTACTTCCTTTTACAGTAAGAATACCGGATGTAGCTGATCCGTTAAAGTCTATTATAACACTATTGCTTGTTCCATTTATGGTAGCTCCTGCCCCGGAATAAGCCCAAACATAACTTGTAGCATTTGGAATAGCTCCTACAGAATAAGAAGTACCGCTAACCCCCTGACAAACAATAGCTGAACCTGTAATGGTTCCTATAGCATCAGGTACCTTTCTTATGGTTTGGGTGTTACTTGCAGCACCTGTTCCTGTAGGTGTTGGAGTAGCAGTCATATTTGACGCATCGGTCGAATTAACAGCAATATTCGTATTATCAGTAACCGATGAAGCAAGGTCCATGGTTATCCATAAGTAAACTGTTCCGTTGCCGAAAGCTTTATTAAAAGAGGGAAATGTTTGTATTCCAGCAACTGCCGG
>CAZELC010000274.1:2647-4301 GCA_964512865.1 uncultured Bacteroidales bacterium | reverse complement strand
TGATTTTTGCTTCAGGAGCCGGTTTGTTTGCACAGCAGGGCAGCCCTTCCAAATCAAATTTTGGTAAAGATCCGTATTTTGCAAAAAATACTGAATTAAAACTATTGGCTGAAAAGGTAAACACAAATTATCAGATTTTGCAAAACTCCTCAACAATGTCAAGGGCAGGAGTACAAAAAGCAAATCATGAATATGAAGACGCAGTAACATCATATCATTCTGCTCTTAATAAGGCGCTTTCCGAAGCCGGCAATGACGCTTCAATCATTAAAATTATTCAAAACGAGCTTAATGAGTTGAAGAAAGTTTCTTCAACCGAAAATGAATTAAATGATAATAAACCAAATAAATAAATTACTATGAGAAATATTTACCGAATTTTCAGAACATTATTGTTCTTTTCAATTTTAGGATCAAGTGTTTACACTTATGCTCAAGCATTTACTGAAAACTTTGATGATATTACAACTCTTACCGGAAGTGGATGGTTCATGCAAAACAATAGCTCACCAATTGGATCAACAAACTGGTTTCAGGGAAATAATGTTGCCGCAGGTGGACCTTTTGACGCATATAACGGAGCAGCTAATGCCTATATAGGAACAAATTTTAATAATACAACCGGAGCGAATACAATTAGTAATTGGCTCTTAGCTCCCAACAGAACATTAAGAAACGGCGATGTTATGACTTTTTATACTAGAAAGCCTACAACACCAAGTGGAGGAACAGATTATCCTGATCGCCTTGAAGTAAGGTTAAGTACTAACGGAGCCAGCACTAACGTAGGTACAACTGCTACAGGTGTTGGTGACTTTACTACCCTAATACTTTCTATTAATCCTACTTTGGTTGCAGGTGGTTACCCTTACACATGGACACAATTTACAATAACTATTTCAGGTCTTCCAGCACCTACATCAGGCAGAATTGCTTTTCGTTATTTTGTGACAAGTGGCGGACCTACCGGTTCTAATTCAGATTATATCGGTATTGATAATGTAGTTTATACTCCATATACATGTCCAACAATTACAGTTAACCCGTCATCTTTGTCAAATGGAACTGCAGGCTCAAATTACAGTCAGTCATTATCACAGACGGGAGCACTTGGCACACCTTCGTATATCATAACTGCCGGAGCTCTTCCTCCGGGGTTAACATTATCAGCAGCAGGAAGTATTTCAGGAACACCAACTGCAACCGGCACTTTTAACTTTTCGGTAACAGTGGCAGATGCGAGCGGTTGCACTGGTTCTCGGGCTTATTCATTAACGATTGTATGTCCCACCAACGGCGCATCATTAAGTACATTCTCTCCATTATGCAGCAACGGACCTCTTTATACCTTAACGGAAGGTAGTCCCGCCGGAGGATTTTACTTTGGCACAGGCGTGAGCGGGGGACAATTCGATCCTGCTGTCGGCACACAGACAATATATTATTCGCTTACTGATGCTTATGGATGCAATCAGTCAACATCGCAGCAAATAGTAGTAAATAATGCTCCAGTTGTTAATTTGAGTTCTTTTACTTCTGTTTGCAGTAATTCAGGAACTGTAACTCTTTCAGGCGGTTCTCCAACAGGAGGTGTTTGGTCAGGAACAAATGTTTCAGGAAGTACATTTGATCCTTCAAACGGCAACCAGCAGAT
>CAZELC010000274.1:0-2547 GCA_964512865.1 uncultured Bacteroidales bacterium | reverse complement strand
CAGGAACAAATGTTTCAGGAAGTACATTTGATCCTTCAAACGGCAACCAGCAGATAACTTATACATATACTGACGGCAACGGATGTACTTCATCAGATGTTGAAACTTTTCCTGTAAATAATGCTCCTGTTGTTTTAGCTACAGCTAATGATTCAGTGGTATGTTCGGGAGATTCCGTTCTGCTTTACGGTAGCGGTGCAACTTCTTATTTATGGAATAATGGCGTAAGCGACAGCATAGCATTTTTGCCTTCTGCAACTTTGACTTATAAAGTAACCGGAACAGATTTGAATGGATGCAAAAATACAGATTCGACAATTGTAACTGTTAATTTATTGCCATCAGTAAATATAACTACAGCAACAACAACAGTATGTATAGATGCCGCACCAATTACTCTTGTTGCTTCACCCACAGGAGGAATATGGACAGGCGCCGGAGTTACAGGAAATATATTTACTCCGTCATCAGCAGGAACCGGAATTAAGTTAATAATTTATACTTATTCAGATGTAAACTTATGCTCAGCTTCCGATTCGGTAAATATAACCGTAAATCCATGTTCGGGAATAGATGAGTCATTAAATGAAAATGCTTTAAAAGTATTTCCAAACCCGAATAATGGTATTTTCTATTTTGAGATTAATTCTGAAGCACTGGTTGTAATTTATAATTCATTAGGAGAAGTTGTGCTTTCGCAGAAAATGAGTGCAGGGAAAAATACAATTGATTTGTCGGGCTACTCTAATGGAGTTTACATGCTAAGCGTTATAATAGAAGGTAACACCAAAACAATGAGAATAATAAAACAGTAGTAATTAAGTTTTATTTATTTCAATTAAGAAAAAGCCCCATCAGTATAATATGGGGCTTTTAATTTTTATTTAATGCTCATGCCTTAATACATAGTTTCTTATAAATAATCGAATTTAATGGAAAATGATCTTTATTATTATCAGCTAACAGACAAAAATGAGGCTGAAAACCTCTGTAATTTACATTCATAATAGCTTTGAGATAAATCAAATTACAATCGTGTATTTTTGGCACAGGAGAAGTATTCGTGGCAACGAGAAATTTATTCGTGCATTCCTGGCATGAAAAATAAGTGTATTTATTCAACAAAGCAAGCCACCACAAATTATTATCTATTCCTGATTTTCTTTTATGAATTTACTGTACCAGTAACCCGAATCTTTTATTGTCCTTTTAAGCGTTTTATAATCAACATAAACTAACCCGAACCTTGCATCGTAACCCAATGCCCATTCAAAATTATCGGTAAGCGACCATACAAAATAGCCTTTAACATTTACTCCTTCTTTTTTGGCTTTTAATACCTGCTCAATATATTCTTTCAGATATTTTATCCTCTCCGTATCATGCACATTCCCATCTACAACATAATCTTTAAAAGAAGCACCATTCTCGGTAACATAAAGGGTTTTAATGTTTGGATAAGAAGAGACTTTTTTTAATATTTCATAAATTCCTTCAGGATATACTTCCCAGTTGTTAACTGTAGGATTTGCCACTCTTTTGTCGGCAGGAATAATTTTTCCGTGCATATAAGGCATTATCCATGAGTATTTTATTATTTCTCTTGTATAATTCTGCACACCAATAAAATCAAAATTGAATTTGACAGCATTCTCATCTCCTGATTTCACATATTTATAAATTCTTTCAAGAAATGGAAGGCTTTTTACCGGATAACCCATCCCGACCAGTGGCTCAATAAACAACCTGTTGTAAAGACAATCATATTTCTCTGCTGCAATTACATCTTTTGGATTTTCACTTCGTGGTTCAATATATGAGAAGGAAAGAGTAGTGCCAATATTCCCTTCCTTTACATTTGACTTTGCAATCTTTCCTCCTGAAGCATTACAGATGCATGCATGATGTGCTGCAGGTAAAAAGTTCTTTGCGCCATATTTTCCCGGTGCATGTATTCCAAGAAAATACCCAACTCCCGTAAATGATAATGGCTCATTGAGCACAAACCAGTTTTTAACAATATCTCCATAAGTTCTCGTGCAGAAGTCGACATATTCCTCAAACCATCCGATAATATCTCTGTTTGTCCAACCTCCTTTATCTTCAAGCGCCTGAGGAAGATCCCAGTGATAAAGTGTTACCCATGGCTCTATATTTTGTTTTAAACAATAGTCAATTACGCCTTTATAAAAATCAACTCCTTTTTGATTAACAGCTCCTGTTCCTTTTGGAAATATCCTGGGCCACGACAAAGAGAACCGGAAAGCAGGGATATTAAGACTTTTTATTATATCAATATCAGTCTTGTATAAATGATAAAAATCGCATGCAATATCTCCGTTATCATTATTTTTTATTTTCCCATGTCTGTGTGAAAAAGTATCCCAGATGGAAGGTCCTTTCCCATCATCAAATGCAGCACCTTCAACCTGATAAGAAGCACCTGCAACGCCCCATACAAATCCTTCTTTTCGAAATGATGAACTAATATTCCCGAAATTATCAAAATCAAGCAAGGTAAAAGCTCCCGCAGCAAGTAAGGTTTTA
>CAZELC010000273.1:0-4305 GCA_964512865.1 uncultured Bacteroidales bacterium | reverse complement strand
GTACCTGACGAACCATAATTTTCGGATACAATTATATTTTTCAAGTTAACTTCGCCGGCATTGTCAATATAAATTCCACCACCTTTTCCTTTACCGACCGTGAGAATAGCATTACCTTTAACCACCTTTACACCGTCAATTACTATTGGCAATGCTGTGTTGATGACATAAATCACATGATTTGCATTATCTGCAATATTATTTAGTACTCCAATGTCTCCTGATAAAATTGTTTCATTTGTTCTGTTTGCCCCAGATGAATTTGGGATAAGGTCAACTCTTTGATTTATAGTAGTTTCATTTCCGTAAAAATTACCATATAGCTTGACTCCATTATTAAGAACAAATGATGAACTCCTGTCATTACTTGATGATGTATAATAAGTACCTTTAGCAACCCATACTTCATCGCCACTCACTGCAAATAATAATGCATATTCCAGATCAACATAAGCATTGGTCCAGGAAGTACCGTCATTTAGGCCTGTAGCAGAACTGTTAACATAAATTACAGAAGCTTTAAGGTTAAAAGCAAAAAGAATAAATAATAAGAAAATCGACTTTTTCATACAATTAATTAGTTAATTTGAGCGGTTTAATAAAGAGAGCATCTCTAAAATGCAAAGTTATGATAAATAACTGTTTAAAATAAATCTCACTATTGTAATTTATTCAAAATAATTTTTCATTATTTTCAGTTATTCTACAAAACTACAAAAAATGTAAGCTTTCTTATTGATAAAAAATGGTATATATGCCAAAAATAATTGGTAAATAGTTCGGAATCTATTGCCTATCATAGTATTTTAAAAGGAGTTATTTGTATTTATTGAAACACAGAGCACCTAGATTCGCTGAGGTTTCAATTGTTTTGAGTCAGTCCCAAATGAAGTCTTATAAAATCAACAATTTCCTGCATGGCTTCGGTTGCCTCAGGAAAGAAAGGAGCAAGCAAAGGGTAACAGTGAACCATATTTTCACCTTTTGTGAAGCTTATTTCAACACCGGCTGCCTTAGCTTTCAGATAAAATCTTTCACCATCATCATAGAGTTCATCATCCGTTCCGGCATTTATCAGTATCGGAGGAAGTCCCTTTAAATCGCCGAATAATGGCGAAATTAAAGGTAAATCTTTTGGATTATCTCCCGCATAGTGATTGCCAAATACAAACCATGAATTCATAGGAGCCAGCGACATCTTGTTTTTTGTTTTATAAGAATCGCCTGAACATGTAAGATCTGTCCAAGGTGAAATTGAAACAGCTGCTTTGGGTAATTTTATATTTCTGTCCTTTAATGCTACAAGAGTAGCCAGACATAATCCACCACCTGCAGATTCTCCGGCAACTATAATATCATCAGCACTAAAACCGCTATTAAGTAACCATTGGTAAACTATCACGGAATCTTCCAGAGCAGCAGGAAATCTATGCTCAGGTGCCAGTCGGTATTCATAAACAAGACATTTAACACCTGTATTTTTTGCAAATTTTGAGATAATGGCTCTGTGATCATTGCATGAACCTGAGACATAACCGCCACCGTGAACATAAAGAATAAGTTTCCCCGCTGCAGCTCCATCAGGGATAAGCCATTCGGCATTCATCTCTCCTATTGTAAACTTCTCAACTTTTATTCCTTCGGGTAATTTTGCCAGACGCGATGCTCCCTTTTCACATTCTGCCCTGAAACCTTCAATGGAGGTATTCATATCATAAACTTCCTTTTTCATTCTGCCGTTTAGTAAATGTCTTTTCCTTAACAGGAAGTTAAACATTCTGCCTTTAAAACTTGTCATTGCTATGAATTATATTTTGTTAAGTTCTGATTTTATTATCATAGTTTTTTCCTCTCTCTCAAGAGAAAACACTCTATCTAAACTACTGCCGTATTCATAAAGCATCAAAGCCTTCTCAAAAAACAATTTCTTTCTGTCATTTTGCTCATTTAATCCCGACTGAAATAATACTTCTGCCAGCAGTCCAATATTTTCTGAACTAAATCCGCTAAACTCCTTAATGTAATTTATAGAAGCTTCTTTATCAAGATACAAAAATCTGTCAAAGTCAAAATTAATCTCATTGTTCATCAGTTCGTTAGTCTGCTTAAATTGAAGTTCTGATGTAACTGAAGAATCATCCTTAAATTTGAAAATCTTACTTAAAATTGCCCTCATGAGAACACCAATTTTCTCAATTTCTCTCATCAAATAGTCTTTCTGCTCCATAATTAATATGCTACGTTTAGTTATTCAAATAAGTTCTTGTCGTGCGGGCCTCACTTCGACAATCCGCCGGTTGGCGGATGCTCAGTGTGACCCGCTTTCGATGAATAAATCTATATCTTATTTTCTTACTGATAGTTTTCGTTCCTCAATCTGCTGTTTTATCTGCTCATATATATCAGTTGAAGGTTTGTTCAGTTTCTTTGAGTATTCCAGTAAAAATGCTTTCGCATCTTCATAATTTATGAATCCTTTTAAATACAATTCATTATTAACTCCGGAAGCAAGAAATATATCAAAGTATCTTGAATGATAAACCTGTGAGCTTCCCCTGCTGTTCATTCTCTGTGATTCATTTTTATATTTCAATTTTATACTGTCATATTTATCAAGCGATGTCCATCTTCCTGTTTTAACAATAAACTGGTCGAGATAAGTTTTTATCATCTTTTTATCATGATCTATCAACACACCTCTCAAAGAAACAAATATCACAAGTCCTGGAATAATTGCAGTAATTCCTGAAGCAATGCCTAAAAATGAGGAATTATATTTTATCAAAGAAATTGTTAATATCAAACCGCCAACAAAAATGATTGAGCCAATGGCTGAAATTATTCCTTTAAAGGTTAATCCTTGTGATATTTTTTCTATTTCCGGTTTCACTCTCGTTTACTGTATTTTAAAATACTCTTTTGCTTCCTTTATTGACTGTTGTTTAAGCTTATCAACTTCCTCATTTCCAAATGAACTTGCCTGCTTATAAACGTCTTTTGGAAAAAGCTTCTTCATGCTATTATCATATTGATCACCATCTAAAGGCTTTTCAGCTTTCACTACAGTATAATTATTTTTGTCATTTAGTAGATAAAGTTTCACAGGCAAACTGCTTCCTCTGTTTTCCGTTAGCTTATTTGATTTATAGGTGTAGTCAATAATATAAGCCCATACATAATAAATTGCCGTATCATTCTTTTTGTCGGTGCCAAGCACTTTGAAGGTGTCGATATTCTTACCTTCGGGTTTGATGTACTCAAACTTTTCTTCGAGGAACTGTTTAATGACCTTAAGCGATACCGCGTCCTGCTTAATGCTGTTACTCCTGTTGCAGCTGTTTGATAACAAGTAGAGTAAAAATATTGATATTAATAATATCCGTGTTTTCATTTTTGTTATGTATTTATTTTACAATTAAGCAACTACTATGATCACTATAAACTCTTTTTCTAGCAAAACCAAAATTAATCAATATTAAATTGATAATAATAAAACTTATAATATGAAAAATCATCTTGAAATAAAATAACTTATTATCTTAATGGTATCATGACTACCTTCCTGCATTACAAGCCCAATGTTTTTTGCATAATAACTGCTCAAAATATTGTAAGGGGTAGGACTTCCAGAATTTGAATAATAGTACTTAACAACTATTACATTATTGTAAGTACCAGAAGGTAAAACAATTGAAGTATCAATATTCACAACACTGATTGAAGTACACCCATATCTGGTTGTATAACTATATAATGGTCCTTTTATTTCAGACAAATATGGAACTTGCTTATAATAGAGATAGGGGTCGATCTGCTTTGGACTATAATATCCATAAACAGGAGTTCCATTCCATAAAGGGACATAAGCCGGGGTTGATTTTTGGTCGCTCTTGTCACCAGATTGATATTGATTTAGCACATAATTCTCAGAAGTTGTATATACAATAGTATCTCCGGTTTGATTACAGTATTTCCAATATGAGCCTGGAAACACCGGCAAATACGATTGTGGAAAAAATGTCATAGGTGCCGACTCCTTCTTTTTGCAGGAGAAACACAGGACAATTAAAGCTAAATATATTTTTTTCATTTATTTTGATCTGTTTATTTTAAATAATTCTTTTTTTTGAATTTTTGTAAGATCCTCAAATTGCTCAGCCCACTTACAATAATCGCAAACCAGTCGATGTTGATGACAGTTACTGTTTAATGACCATACAATAGCCTTGTACATTGCGTACTTTATTACTTTAAGTTTATCAGCTTCAGTTTTTTTTGACCTGCTAAAGTTCTCATAGTCTTTCT
>CAZELC010000272.1:0-4313 GCA_964512865.1 uncultured Bacteroidales bacterium | reverse complement strand
ATAAAAACTTAGAACTCTGAATATTTCACAACCAATAATTTTAAGATTGATTACTTTGACATAACTCCTCGTTTTATTATTCAGCCCGGCAGCAAGTTCAGGATTACTCTTTCTTACGTTTATACATATAAAATAAACAGGCTGAACAGCACTGATGAAACCACCGAAAATCATAATGCAGGGTTAGAGTTTAAGTATAATATTCTTTCGAAAGGAAGTCTTATGTTGCGCGGTAATTATATTGAGATACATTATACCGGTTTGGATAATACACCTCTTGCTTATGAAATGCTTGAAGGGTTGAAGACTGGTAGCAACGCTACATGGAATCTTTCTTATCAAAGAAATATCTCAAATAATCTTCAGCTTAACTTAGTATATGACGGTCGAGTCTCGCCGGGGACAAAAGTCATACATGTTGGAAGTGTTCAGCTTCGCGCGTATTTCTAATAAAAAAGGCCATCATAACGATAGCCTTTAATATTAAAACTTATGAATGATAAATTATAAAACAATAATCTTATCTGTTTGGATGACGCCTTTTGAGTTCACAAGCTTGGCAAAATAAACTCCTGAAACAAATGTCTTGGTTGATATTTTAAGATTGTTTCTGAGGTCTGTAATTTTTTCGGAATAAACTTTTTTGCCAATCATATCATACATTTCAAAAAATGTATTGCCGTCATTTTCATCTAAAGCGTAACTGTAAGTAAAACTTTCTTTAACAGGATTTGGGAAAACATAAGCGACTCTTATAATTTCACTTTCATCAATTCCAGAAGAACATGCCTGTGTTATTCCGCCGAGTCCTGTAATAACAGATGTGAGGGCAGCCGCATCAGCAATAGGCCAGATATCCTGTTCAACAATATTTTTATTCGGAGCAATCAGTATAACTGTTGGCCATGCTGAAATTCCATAAGCAGTTGTTGGAGCAGCACCGCCGCCTTCAGTTCCGCTAACTCCGGGGTAAATTGCATTATATGTGGCATCAAAAGATGCTACCTGAGCATTAGTACTTCTGTCATCAATGCCGATAAAAAAAACATTTCCACCATAGCATCCGAAATTGGTATAAGCACCTGATACTTTTGGCGCTGTAGCCTGGCAAGGTCCACATGTTGTGTAAAAGAAGTCAATACAAACATATTTGTTACTGTTGAGCTTGTCAAAAAGATTAAATGAATGACCTTCAATATCAGTAACTGTAAAATCTACTGCCGTTGTTAATGGAGTTTGTGCGGCAATTACACCGCAAAATAAAATACCTGCGACAAGAGAAAATAATTTTTTCATAAGAATTAATTATTAGTTAATAATTTGACGGCAAATTTAGTCCATTTTTTTATCAGGGCAAAAAAATAGATATCTATATTATTAGATGTCAAATCCTGTCTGCATTTCAGAGGATTATAAATTGAAGAAATCCGATCTGTTTAAAAAGAGCTTAACCTCTGTTCTTTGCGCTAATAAAATGTTTCAGGCGATTTGACTTCTCATCGCAAAATAAAAAACATCAAAATGAAGTTACTAACACAATTGTTAACATAATTATTAACAAAACAGCGTGTTACGCCTTAATCAAATTTATATGATAGTCCTATTCCGAAGAGTTCTTTAAATTGTGTTCGCGGTCCTTCAGAGTCAGCATTTTTAATTATTATGTCGTTGTCATAAATTAGTTGTGTTGTTAGAGAAGCGGCCAGCCATTTATTGATTTTCATTGTTAACATCAGGCTCCAGTTAACATCTATGCATCCGAAATCATGAAAATAGTCGGAAAACAGATCAACATTAGTATTGAGGTTAACATTTTTAATAATATCTTTATTTAAAAGAATCCTGATATACGGTCCAAACTCACCTCTCATTTTCTTTCCCTTATCAACTCCAAATGCACCGTGCACCGATAAACTATCATCAAGAACAAAGGTAAATCGTCCTGATGCAGGCGAAATATAAGCTGAGAAATATGAAACAGGTACGAAGTTAATACCTAAACCGGCGATAAGATAACCCGGTGCCATAAACTTTGAAACAGCATTACTGTCGTCAGGATAATTATAACCGTTAGCAAACTGAGTTCTGAAGTCAACAAGAACAGAAAAATCGATTTTTTTCGTTAAGCCGTAGCCATAAATAGATGTCAACTGAATCCTGTCATCAGTTTTTGTGAATATTGGTTTACTTCCGTTGCCTGTCAGCTGAAAGCCATATCCCATATCGAGATTGTTTTTCCAGGAATGTTTTTTCTTTTTGTAATTTGCCTGTAAACTCAAAAAGGTACTTAATCCAATCGAGTTTTGACCACCTGATGCCCAGTTGTTAAACGATGCCTGATTGAAGTTAACGGATCCGAAACCACTTAAATTCCATGGAACACTGTCGTTTCCGGTTGCAGCAATATTACTTTTGGATTTAATGGCAATCTTTCTTAATGAATCTTGTCCGAAAATTAATTGGGTACAGCCCAAAATAAAAATTAAAACTATTATCTTTTTCATTTTTATTGGTTTTGGTTAGTTATAATTTTTTTTTAATAAGATTTCAGTCAGCAGTTTAGTTTGTTTTATAAGCGAAATATACACAAAAAGTCCTATTTTATTTACTCTACAGTTAATTTTAAAATGCTGCGGTATTGAAAAGGTATTCTTAACAAAGTCAATTAATGACAGAATCAAATTGCAGGTTTTTGTTTCCACAGATTTAATATTAATTTTCACTTTTCTATTGTTTATCAAAGCATAATTAAAAATAATTCCAATATCTGTAAAACGATATCTAAACAGATAAATCAAATTTATCAAAATCTAAATTAATAAAAATAAAGCAAGTTATTGAGTTTTTTAATTTAATTTTGCACTTCTTTTTTAAAATACCTGATGAAAGACCTGACTGTAGGCAAGGAGGGAAGACTTATATTTTACTTTGCGCTTCCCATGTTGTTTGGTAATATTTTTCAACAATTGTACACCATTGTTGATAGTGTTATTGTTGGTAATTATATTGGAAAAGAAGCGCTTGCTGCAATCGGGGCTTCATTTCCCGTTATTTTCCTTTTAATTTCCCTTATTATTGGAATTTCAATGGGTTCTACAATTATTATAGGACAATATTTTGGTGCTAAGGATTATGTCAACTGCAAAAAGGCAATTGATACAATGTTTGTTTTTCTTTTCTTCGCATCAATAAGTATTTCTATTCTTGGGATTGTGTTTTCACGTACTATTTTTGAAATGATGAAATTGCCACCCGATATTATCCCTAAGGCAATGACATATTTTAACATATATTTTGCCGGTTTGATATTTATGTTTGGTTATAACGGAACAAGTGCAGTATTAAGAGGTATGGGTGATTCGAAGACTCCATTGTATTTCCTGATAATAGCAACTGTATTGAATATCATTTTGGTGATTTTGTTTGTTGCCGTCTTTCATTGGGGAATTGCAGGGTCATCAGTAGCAACTGTTTTGGCTCAGTCATTTTCGTTTATCCTTTCAATAATATATATCAACAAAAACAATAAAGGTTTTAAGTTCTCTCTGAATAATATTCAGTTTGATAAAGATATTTTTTACAAGAGTTTGAAAATCGGCATACCGTCAGGTTTACAGCAGGCATTTGTTGCGCTTGGCATGTTGGCCTTATTTAGAATTGCAAATGATTTCGGTACAGATGTAATTGCTGCATACTCAGCTGCCGGCAGAATTGACTCTTTTGCATCGCTTCCTGCCATGAACTTTTCGGCTGCTTTATCTTCATTTGTGGCTCAAAACATCGGTGCCAATAAAATTGACAGAGTAAAACAAGGTTTAAAGATGACATTGATAATGACTATCTTAATCTCAGTCGCTGTTTCATTAGTTGCAGTTTTCTTTGGCGATTATATAATGTTGATGTTTTCATCTGATCGTAATGTTATGGAAATTGGTCACCGGTATCTGATAATTGTGAGCTCATTTTATGTTGTTTTTTCATCAATGTTTGCATTCCAGGGCGTGTTAAGAGGTGCCGGCGACACATTGATTCCGATGTTTATTACTATTGCAGCACTTTGGGTTTTCAGAGTTCCTTGTTCGTATTATTTATCACAAATAATGGGCAGCGATGGAATATGGTGGGGAATTCCGATAGGTTGGGGATTTGGCTTTGTATTTTCCGGAATTTACTATTTGACCGGCAGATGGAAACGGATGGCTGTTGTTAAATATGATAACTAACTTAAAACCTTATTTAGGCTCAATATGAATTGTTACTTCCAGATGTTTTATCTCTTTTTTTAAAGCCGCTTCAATTTCATCACATAATTC
>CAZELC010000271.1:0-4325 GCA_964512865.1 uncultured Bacteroidales bacterium | reverse complement strand
TACTCCATAGTTGCCGTTTTCGTCTTTTGGAGCGCTTACACCATCAAATGTAAAACCTGACTCTTTAGCGGCCTGTTCAACTTCCTGAGCAATGAAACCTGTATGAATAACTGAAGAAGATTCAGTAAAATCCTGTGTTGGCTTGTGACCATCAGCATCTTTTTCTGATTGATTTTTGGTAAGGAAATCATTGAATTTCTTTGTATCGAAATTATAAGTTACTGGCCTGAGTTTCATAATGAATTCAAGTCCTTTAACTTCTTCCTTAACATTATACTTGAATCTTCCATCACTGGGAAAAGTATATGCTACCTGACCTTCAATTACTGTCACTGCGGTTGACCCAATTCTAACCTTATTAGAAGCATTAACAATGGATAAGCTCCCAATAGCTGTTGCATTTGTAAGTGCATCAACTGAAACATCAGCATTATCTCCTAAGCAAGTATTAAAAGTACCGGTTAAATTAGTATTAAGGGACATATAGCCAACTCCGACATTGTCGTATCCTGTTGTATTATTTTGGATTGCCCTTCGTCCTACCCCTGTATTAAAGCTGCCATTTGTATTATCTGTCAATGAAAGTGCCCCAAATCCGCAATTATAATTTCCTGTGTTTACAAAGAGAGATTGCGCCCCATAAGCACAATTATGGCTACCGCCAGTACTATTATACATACTTTGTAACCCTGATGCAGTATTATAGAAGCCGCTATTTTTTGTCAGGCTTTTTGATCCAACAGCTGTATTATTAGAGGCTCCATTTGTGAAAATTGCTGAGTCGCCGATTGCAACGTTGTTACTAGAAGAAGTGCTTAAGTACATTGCATGTTTGCCAATAGCTATATTTGAATTTCCAACATTGTTATTAAGTAAAGCTCCATAACCAAAAGCAATATTTTCGGAGCCAGTAGTATTTTTGTAACCAGCCGAATCTCCCATAGCTGTATTTTGTTTTCCGGTAGTGTTTGAATACAAAGCATTGTTACCGAATGCATTATTTTGGATACCGTTTGTTGTTGCTGTAGGCTGGTTGCTATATAAAGCACGGTAACCAACAGCTACATTATTGCTTGCCCATGGAGTATCACTGTTGCTATAGGATTGCAAAAACAATGCTTCAACGCCTACTGCCGTGTTTTGATTTCCAGTGGTATTTGAGTATAATGCAGCCCAACCGGTACCGGTATTTCTTGAACCACTTGTGTTTGACCATACTGCGGCATAACCATCAGCAGTATTATAAAACCCCGTAGTATTATAAAATAATGCCCTGAAGCCGGTTGCTGTATTATTTGTTCCTGTTGTGTTTGCTTTTAATGCCTCATATCCAATAGCATTATTATACTCACCTGTATTGCCAATGCTAAGTGCTTGATTTCCAAAAGCAGTTATATTTGAAGCAGTATTTCCGTTACCGGCTCTATAACCGAACAAAGCTAAAGAACCGCTGTTTACCTTACCTGCCACTTGGTTATTGACCTTTATGGTTAATGGCACGTTATCAGCTGTTCCAATAAAATTAACACCGTCTGTTGTGCCTGAGTTACCTGATAATGCCCATGCATTTAGAGAACCGCTTGGCCCCGTTGGCCCGGCTGGTCCTGTTAATCCTTGAATACCTTGGGCTCCGGTAGTTCCAGTTGGTCCAGTTGGACCTTGAACTCCCGGGTTATTTGCTTTTTCAGCAAAAAGGGCATACGGAACAGAAAGTAATTGTTGTGTTCCGGTGCTGACATAACCGCTTCCGGTTGGATAATCCATCTCTATTTCAATATATTTATTTCCTGTAGCCCAGTTTACACCTCCAATAGTTCCAATTCCCGCTGTTCCTGCTCCGATTGGAATAGTAATAACTCCGAAATTCGAAGTTGTTACTCCAGAATGAGTTTCCTGAAAAACTACAGTTCCTGTTGGAGTAATGTCATGAATACTCACCCGGATATTTACATTTTGCCCGGTAATAACACCACCAGTATTATTACGTAAAACAGCTTGATAATTAAGAAATTGCGGTGTTTGAGCCATTGCTGAAATACACATAATAATTAAGGTCAGAAAAAAGAAGAACTTTTTCATAATCTAAGGTTTTATTAATAAATAACTGATTAATTAATTTTCTGTACTTTAAAGCTTTTAATAAGTTTATTGTCTGAGCTTAGCCTTATAAAATATACATCTGTAGCAAATGAGCCTAAATCAAGCTTGGTTATTTTTTCACTAATTTTACCTGTTATCAAAAGTTTTCCTGTTACATCAAAAAGTTCAAACATATAATCGTTTAAATTTGTCGAGCCCATATCTATATTGATGTAATAATCAGCAGGGTTTGGGTAAACTTTTATATCAGCATTTTTATCAAAATCTTCAACGAGAGTTGCAAGGTAATTTGGCTGTTGAAAGCCCTGAGTTAAAAAATTATTTGTCGAGTTGAACGTGGCAGTGATAGTTTCACCAATAGTTGAACTAAGTGAATAGTTGCCATTGGAGTAATAGCTGCCGGCACTTCCATAAACTTGTTGCACTATCCCTTGAGAAGTAGCAAAAAGCCCAGTTGAAATTAATGTAATAAGTAATAATAACTTTTTCATAATCTTTAGATTGGTTGCAAAAAAATCAAATTATATATAAATAATTTGATAAAAATGTATAAATCAAATACTAATTGATTAAAGCTTAAAAATAGAATAAAAGCAATTCAAATGCAAAAAAAATATTTGTTTTTTTTATACGATTGTTATAAAAGGTTAAAAATCAATTTGTTATTTTATGATAACCTTTTTAGAGAAATTGATATTTTGGCTTATTACTGACAAAATATAAAATCCTTTTGGCAAATAAGAAGTATTTATAACAATACTTTCACCTGAATATAGGATATGACTTTGATGAATAACTTTTTGTCCGGTTATATTTATTATAGAAAAATCAGCTGCTTGAACTTCGTTGACATTTGAACAACTGATAGTCAAGGTGTTTTGTGCAGAGTTTTCAAGAACTTCAATGGAATTATTATCAGTAATTTCTTTATTTTTTAAATCTGAATATGTGATAAGCTGTGGCTCACCTGCCCATACAAAAGAGCTGTCTATTGTTATTATTCTATAAGCACCATAAAGACAAGCTGCAGTTTGAATATATCTTGTGCCACCGGTAAAATTTTCTGAAACAACATTCCCATCTCTGTCTGCAACAAGGTTCTGATGTACATGGCCGGCAAGCACCATATCTATATTGGCCGAATCGCAAATATTTAATAAAACATCTCTGTTGTTAATTATAGAACCATCGGCAACATCCAAAACAGTTCCTGTAGATTGCGTGCCATCAGCGGTTGTTCCAACTGCATTAACAGGTGGATGGTGCATAACAATAATTTTTTTATTATTTTGGTTAGCATTGCAAACAGAACGGATAAAATTGCATTGATCGGCAGTAATTCCTGAACCCTCAGGCTCAAGAGGATTAGTGTCTATCCACACCGGCCTGTATTCTTCCATTCCAGATCGAATAAAAATTATTACCGAATTTTGATAAGATATTGAATAATCGTTATTGGGTGAAATGTAATTTGAGTAATTTATAAGTGCTGAATTAGAAACAGGACTTGCTGGAAGAGTGAAGTAATCGTGATTGCCCGGAACAAAGTAAATTGGGATGGTCATGTCTGAATCAATAAAAAAGTCGCCATTGTCGGGGTTGGTAATTTGATTAGGAAATAAGTGCTGTGTAAGCGCTTCATACATGCCGTTGCCGTAACTGCCTACATTTGAAATATCACCACTTGCAACTACAAAAGCCGGTTTAGGTATCAAATTTCTAATTACTGTTATTACCTTCTTAAACATCACACCTCCTATATCAGGATTATTTTGTATTGAGGCTACATCCGAGATATGAATATCTGAAAGATGAACAAAATTAAACTGAGCGGCTCCGGAAGTTAATATTAGTAAGAGACTTAAAATTTTTACTATCAGCAGTTGCTTAATAATCCTCATAATTATAATTGTTATTTGTTAGCATAATTAATAACGACAAAGGTATTAATATTTTTCAAGCAAAGTATTATTGCCTTTGGAGAAATATAAAATAAATCATTATTATCAGAAAGAGAAAACTGCTATTTTTTGGAAATCCATTCGTCAATATAATAACCCATATCAACTTGGTTCATTATATCTTTGCAATCGTCAATCAATTTAATAATTTCCTTTTCAGAAGAATTAAATGGTGCCGGAATGCTTACGCCATTTCTTTTTGTTATTGAAAGCGGCTTATCACCTTCACTATAATTAAAGATGAAAATATTGTCGGCGGTTTTT
>CAZELC010000270.1:0-4336 GCA_964512865.1 uncultured Bacteroidales bacterium | reverse complement strand
ATGCCGGTCGCAGCACTGATAAAATTTCACTTAAACCATTTAGTGATAAGTTATTTAAAGCATTTCCATTACCTAACTGGCGAATTACATATACCGGTTTGTCGAAAATAAAATTTCTTAAAAAATGGTTTAAAACAATTTCGCTGTCGCATTCTTATAGAGGCACTTATAATATCGCAGGTTATACCACAAATATCCGATTCAACGATGAAGATAATGATGGTTATACAAAAGTCAGAGATGCGCTTGGAAACTTCCTAAGCCAGCGGCAGATTGATATGATGTCAATTACTGAGCAGTTTGCACCGCTTATTGGTTTTGATATGACAATGGTAAACAGTATCATGATCAAATTTGAGATTAAAAAGTCGAGAAATCTATCTTTTAGTTTTTCAAACAATCAGCTTACTGAAGTAAGTAGCAGCGAATATGTTCTTGGAGCTGGTTATAAGATTAAAGACCTTCCATTTACATTAAGCCTTGGCGGAAGAAAGCGCCCAATAAAAAGCGATTTGAACTTGAAAGCAGATCTCTCAATTAGAAATAACAGAACAATTTTAAGGAAACTTGTTGAAAATATGGATCAGATTTCTGCCGGGCAACGTGTTATCTCAATTAATATATCTGCAGATTATCAGTTAAGCGAGAAACTAAGTGTCAGAGCATTTTTCGATGATATAATTAATAACCCGTTTGTATCTTCACAATTTCCAAACTCAAATATTAGTGGAGGTATAAGTTTAAGGTTTACTTTGGCTCAATAAAAAAATAATTTTTTTAAAAGAGTAATTATAAAAAATGTAAATTTGAAGATAAAATCAAACTTTTAGAAATTATGAAAATTCTTGACAATTTATTTTACACTGAAGACCACGAATGGTTAAAAGTTGATGGAAATGAAGCCTATGTGGGTGTTACTGATTTTGCTCAGAGCCAGTTAGGTGATATTGTTTACATTGAAGTTGAAACGGTTGGCGAAACTATTGAAAAAGGTGAATCCTTTGGTACAATTGAAGCAGTAAAAACTGTTTCCGATATGTTTATGCCTGTTAAAGGAGAAATTCTCGAGTTCAATCCCGGCATTGAAGCTTCACCGGAAGTAGTTAATAAAGATCCTTACGGAGAAGGATGGATTGTTAAAATTAAAATGATTGACCCTTCTCAGGTTAATGAACTTTTAAATGCAGAGAAATATAAAGAATTAGTTGATAATCACTAATCAGAATAATTTATTTGTTTATTAAATATAATATACCTGCTTTTGTTTGGTCTGTTATAATTTTAATAATTCTTGCATTACCAGGGGATAAACTGCCAGAACTTTCTTTCTGGCAGTTTATCCCCTTTTTTGATAAATGGGTGCATTTTGGTCTGTTTTGTATCCTTTCTGCTTTGCTTTATATTGGATTTTATCTTCAGACTACTTACCGGCTTCTAAGATTATTTGCATGCTTTTCAGCATTTTTTGTGGCATCCCTTTATGCTGGAATTACAGAGTATTTGCAAAATTTTATTTCATTAAGAACTTCTGATATTGTAGACTTTTTGGCTGATGTAGCAGGATGTGTTTTTGGAACATTGCTTTTAATCCTTATATTAAGAATATTTCAAAATCAAAAAACAGATAGATAAATTAACCCTATTTATTTATCTTTGTATTAATTTATTTGATAAAATGAACCAGCACGAAATAATCTTTTTTTCATCTTTTTTGGTATTTGTAATTTTTGTTCTTTTTTTAGACCTTGGAATATTTAATCGCAAGAGTCACCTTATTTCATTTAAAGAAGCTTTAATCTGGTCGGGAGTGTGGATTACGATAGGGTTGTCGTTTACTTATCTTGTTTATACTCATGGTGATTGGATACATGGTATAAATTCAAATGCAGATATTCAGGATAAAATTGATAAATATCACCACTTGATTAGTATAAAAGGACTTTCTTTTCCTGATGCATTGGCTGTATATAAGAAGAATTTGAGCGTGGAATATGTTACAGGTTATCTTATCGAAAAAGCACTTTCGGTTGATAATCTTTTTGTGATGATTATGATATTTTTTGCTTTCAACGTAAAGAAGATTTATTATAAAAGAGTTCTCATGTGGGGAATTATTGGAGCAATAATGATGAGATTTATCTTTATTTTTGGTTCTGCCGCAATCATTTCAAAATTTTCATGGTTTCTTTATTTCTTTGGTGCCCTGCTGGTTTATACCGGAATAAAAATGTTCATTCATCGTAATGAGGAGGAAAAAAAATTAGATGTCAGCAAACATCCAATAGTGAAATTCATGTCAAAATATTTCAGAGTTTACCCGAAATATGTTGGAAAGAACTTTTTTATCAAAAAGAAAAGCGGAAAAGTGTATTTTACGCCATTATTTGTCGTGCTTTTAGTAATCGAATTTTCTGATGTAATATTTGCAACAGATTCGGTTCCTGCTATTTTTTCTATAAGTCAGGATCCGTACATTGTGTTTTTTTCAAATATCTTTGCAATAATGGGGCTCAGAGCGCTATTTTTCCTGATCCTTAATGTAATTAACTTATTCCATTACCTTAAACACGGTTTGTCAATATTGCTAACCTTTATTGGATTCAAACTTCTGTTTAACGAGTGGCTTAAAGAGATTGGATTTACAACCGCAATGTCTCTTTATGTTGTTTTGGGAATACTTTTAATAAGTATTTTGCTTTCGGTAATTTTTCCAAAAAAAGTAAATCCGGCAAACGAAATAAATGTCTGATTCAAATAGTCCATTCTTAAAAACAGAATAATTTTCAGGAAAATCATTGCAGGTAAAAATTTAAATATTATATTTGCACTCCTTTTTGGGAGTTTAGCTCAGCTGGTTCAGAGCACCTGCCTTACAAGCAGGGGGTCACTGGTTCGAATCCAGTAACTCCCACAAAACAAAGCCATCAGTCTTTTGACTGATGGCTTTTATGTTTTATAAATGAAACAGCGAAATTTATTTCGTCTGTTGAGTGAATAAAACATAAAGTCTGCAACGCAGGCTTTGTTTTGTAAGCCTCCCCAACATGGATCAGCCGCCGAAGGCGGATAATCCGATAAACAGCGAAATTTATTTCGTCCGTTGAATGCATAAAACATATAGCCTGCGAAGCAGGCTTTGTTTTGTAAGCCTCCCCGCCATGGATCATCCGCCGAAGGCGGATAATCCGATAACTCCCGCCAACAAAAAAAGGATTCTATTACGAAATTTTTCTTCCTCATAACCAGTTCTTATCCAGACTTTATGTATTTTTGATTTTTAACTATGAGGTAATGATAGATAAAAAAAGCCTGTCCGAAAGAGATATCTGTACAAAATTCATTACTCCTGCTATTGAAAAATCAGGATGGAATAAGCTTACACAGGTATTAGAAGAAGTTAGCTTTACGGATGGGAAAATATATGTTCGTGGTAAGCTCACTGCAAGAGGGGAAAGGAAACGTGCAGACTACATTTTATATTTTAAACCTAATATTCCGGTAGCAATAATTGAAGTAAAAGATAATAAGCATTCGGTTAGAGCCGGAATACAACAGGCACTTGATTATGCAAAAATACTTGATATCCCATGCGTTTTCAGCAGCAACGGTGATGGATTTTTGTTTCACGACAGAACGGCAACTGATGAAACTATTGAAACGGAATTAGATATTGATGGATTTCCTTCCCCTGAAATGCTTTGGGAGAAATACAAAAAATACAAGGGTATTAAAACTGACGAAGCTGAAAAGATCATTTCACAGGATTATTATTTTGACGGAAGTGGAAGAAAACCACGATATTATCAGCAGATTGCAATAAACAGAACAGTTGAAGCTATTGCAACCGGACAAAACAGAATTCTTTTGGTAATGGCTACCGGAACAGGAAAGACATATACTGCTTTCCAGATAATTCACAGGCTTTGGAAAGCCAAAGCAAAAAAACGCATATTGTTTTTAGCTGATAGAAATGCATTGGTTGACCAGACAAGACGAGGCGATTTCAAATATTTCAAAGACAAAATGACCGTGGTCAAACACAGGCAGATTGACAAAAGTTTTGAAATTTATCTGGCGTTGTATCAAGGTCTATCCGGTCTGGAAGAAGATGCAAATATTTACAAGCAGTTTACACCTGAATTTTTTGATCTGATTGTGGTTGACGAGTGCCATAGAGGAAGCGCACGAGAGGATAGTGCCTGGCATGAAATCCTGAATTATTTCAAAAATGCAACACATATTGGTTTAACCGCTACACCAAAAGAAACGGAGGTTACAAGCAATATTGAGTATTTTGGTGATCCCGTTTATACTTATTCACTAAAACAAGGACTTG
>CAZELC010000269.1:0-4337 GCA_964512865.1 uncultured Bacteroidales bacterium | reverse complement strand
TTTCTTTAAGTTTAAAAACTGGTTGTACAATTCATTTAGACTTCTGTTTTATTAAAAAAAAAGATATCCGTCCAAGAAAATACTAATTTTGCTAAAAAAACATGAAAAGACAGATACTGACATTATTATTCGTATTTGCATTATATTTATTCTCTTATTCTCAGCAAAAAACATTTTCCGGCAAGCTGGAAATACCCAAAACAAAACCAACTGACATAATAATAAATCATAAAGGTTACTCGCTGCTCTACAACGAAAATCATGAACAGGCATCCTGGGTGGCTTATGAATTAACAAAAGAGGAAACTGCCAAAATAGTTGACCGTAGCAATAAATTTATGGTTGACCCTTTAGTGAAAACAGGAACTGCAAATGATAATGATTATAACGGTTCAGGGTACGACCGTGGACATCTTGCGCCTGCTGCAGATATGGGTTGGTCTTCTGTTGCAATGGCCGAGTCATTTTATTATAGCAATATGAGCCCACAGGAACCTGGATTTAACAGAGGAGTCTGGAAAAGATTAGAAGAACTTGCACGCGCATGGGCAATTGAAAACAATTCGATATATGTAGTGACCGGACCGGTTTTAACAAAAGACCTTCCTACAATAGGTGTAGATAAAGTTTCTGTTCCTAAATATTTTTATAAGGTAATTCTTGACTACACAGAGCCGGGTATAAAGGGGATTGGGTTTATTATGACAAATACAAGTTCAGGTGAATCATTGCAAACCTTTGCAGTATCAATTGATAGCGTCGAGAAAATTACAGGCATTGATTTCTTTCCATTATTGCCTGATGAGCAGGAAGAAAAGATTGAAACCGCATTTTGTTTAACTTGCTGGTCATGGGATAGCGGTAAATCAAAAACGGGAGCAAAGACTTCCATAAAATCAAATAAATCAGTTCAATGCTCAGGAACTACTAAAGCAGGAAATAGATGCAAACGAATGACATCAAGTCCTAATGGCAGATGCTATCAACATGGAGGAAATTAATATAAAGCAGTTTGTATACTTCTGAATGTTTATTTTAAACCATTTATAAAACATTTTATTCTACCGGACAATCAACGCAAAATTCCTTCCTGCCACATTTTTTGCAATGAATCCCACAAAAAACACCATCAAACTGCTCCATTAACTGTTCAATCAGTTTAGAATCATCAGTTATAAAACCATTTTCGAAATTGCGGTTGTTATCGTTTTTTGAACCCATGCCTGCGCCAGTGAGATTTGCACTTCCACAATATGCAAATTGACCATCAACGATTATCATTTTAAAATGAACTCGTGGGCAAAGCACTCTTTCAAGTCCGGAGAATAAGGAAGGATATTTATCAAAATCCTTCCTGAAATTAGGTCCCGGTTCTTTAGCATGAATAAGTCTGATTTCAATTTTGCGTTTTATAAGATCAGACAATACCTCCAGCAACGGAACCATTTTTCCGGATTTTGTAACGTACATGTCTTTAATGTCAGCGGTGCCTATCCAGATAAACTTTTTTGCTTTTGGCAATCGCCCAATTATAACTTTATCATAAATTTCTTTATCGAAAACCAGTTCAATCATTGCAAATATATTCATTGCAAATAAACAAATAAAAAAAGAATAAATATTGAACGGCATGGGTTTTTAAATATTTTTTTGTGATATAGCTGCCATATTAATTACTGATAGGTAATGGAAATTATCCGTTGTTTGAATGAAGAGTAATTTGCTATAACTCAGTTCAAATGGCAAAATTGTGCGTACCCGTAATTTGTGCTTATGGAAAATTTTATTTTGAATTTTTAATCTTTATAGTAAATTAGCAAAAAATTTAATAAAAATTTATGAGAAAGATAGCTTTATTTATTGGTTGCGCAATAGTGCTGACAATTACTTTCAGCTCCTGCAAAAAAACTTATGATTGTGAATGTACTTTCAGTGATGGTTATAAAGAAACTGTAAATTCAACTGCAAAAATGACTCAAAAAGATGCTAAAAACTGGTGTGAGGAGCAGGTAGTGGAAAACAGAATCTGTAAACTACTCTGATTTATTCTGATTTTTTTGCCTGAATTCAATAATTTATTTTTTATTGATTTCAGAATTTAAATTATATATCTTTAAGCACAAATAAATTTATAAATATGAAAAAACTAATTACTTTGATTGTTGTGGCTACAGTAGTGCTGCTTTATTCCTGTTCTCCTGTAATCCTTAATAGTTATATCCCGCAAGGTGTTAAACCTGCGCCGCTTAAAAAGATACTGGTGTGGGCTATGTATAAAAATGCTGCACAGGAAAGGATATTTGAAAATTCATTTGCACAGTTTTTACAGTCAAGAGGTGTTAAATGTATGACAGCAATGGCAATACTTGATCCTTCGAAAAAATATGAAATGAACACACTTGAAAAAAAGTTCGACAGTCTTGGTATTGATGGTATTTGCATAATTTCTTATCTGGGAACACAAAAACAGGCTAATTATGTTCCGCCTCAAACTGAGGTTTACCCTGATTATTACGGTTATTACAGCTGGTATTACCCGATGGGATATGAAGTTGTTACAACTGGCGGCTATTGGACTACAACAACCTATGTAAATCTTGCAGGAAAACTTTATACAAATTCAGATAATAAACTGGTTTGGTCTTCTCAGATTACTATTCAGGATCCAAACTATATTGATGATGGGGCACGAAATATTGCAGCAAAGGTCTTTACCGATTGGGTTAATGATGGTTTTCTTGATAAAAAAGCATTTTATTAATATTTGAAAAAGAGCCTATTGCTCTTCTGTTTCCAGGAACATTTCGTTTTTGTCATCACCAATTATCTGTCGTGCTTCTTCAGGGTTAAGTGTTTCAATATTCTTTAATCTTAGTTGTATTTTTCTTGTTCTAGTGCCAACTAGTTTGTCAATTTCTTCATTTGCTTTGCTTATTTTATCCTGCGCGTTTGTAAGAACTTTGCCGAACTCAGCGAATTCAGTCTTTACTGCTTTAAGCACATTCCAAACTTCGCTGCTGCGTTTTTGAATGGCAAGTGTTTTAAATCCCATTTGCAGACTGTTTAGTATTGCGGCAAGAGTTGTAGGTCCTGTGATTACAATTTTAAAATCTCTTTGAAGACTTTCTATGAGAGCTGTATGCCTTATTACCTCAGCATAAATGCTTTCAAAAGGCAAAAACATTATTCCGAAATCTGTTGTATGAGGTGGATCAATGTACTTTTCTTTAATATCTTTTGCCATTTTTTTAATGACATTTTCAATGTTTTTGGTAGCTGAATCTATTAAATTGATATCTGCACTTTCATAAGCATCAACAAGCTGCTCATAAGCATCTTTCGGGAATTTTGCATCTATCGGAAGATAAACAATTCCTTGTCCATCATCCTTTCCGGGAAGTTTAATAGCAAATTCCACAAGATCAGAAGAGCCGTGTTTCGTTTTGACATTAGAATCGTACTGCTCAGGAGCAAGTATTTGTGATAAAAGCATCTCAAGCTGAACCTCACCGATACCACCGCGCATTTTAACATTGCTAAGCACTTTTTTTAAACCGCCAACATCCTGTGCTAAGTTTTTCATTTCACCGAGCCCCTGTTCTACACTTTTCAGCTGATTTGAAACCAATTCGAATGATTGACCCAATCTGGCTTCAAGAGTTTTCTGAAGTCTTTCATCCACGGTTTCCCTCATTTTTTCAAGCTTTTGCTCTGTCGAAATAATTAATTCTCCCTGCTTTTTCTCCACTTCAGAAAATCTTTCCTTAAGCTGATCATTAAAATATTTAAGGTTAACCGAAAGTTCTTCACGACTAATCTTGGAATTTTCATCGGTTTTAGAAATAAGCGCAGAAATTTTGTCTTCTATTGTCTTATTAAGTTGTGATAATGAGTTTTGGTTAGAATCAGTAATATTTTTGAGCTGTTCAATTTGTGTTTTTGATATACTGTTTAAAGTGTCGATAAATGTTTTTTGAAAACTTTCCAGATTACCGGCAAGTTCCATTCTGTTCTCTTTTTGAAGTGTACTGAGCTCATTGCGGCTTGCTCTTATTTCATCTTTTACTGAAGCTTCGACTCTGGCAGTATTGTTTTCGAGATTATCAATTTTGCTTAATAATGCATCATTATTCTGCGGAGGTTTAACGGTCAAAATAAGGATAATTACAACAACAATTGCGATTAGTACTAAAGATAATAATATTATTTCCATAATGATTTAATGATAGATTGTATTTCCAAAGATAAAAAAATATTGAAAACCAGAAGTGGGAGTTTGTATTAGTAGTTGAATTTTAAATTAAAAATTCCAAATTTCCCATGATTTCAATGCCTGC
>CAZELC010000268.1:0-4341 GCA_964512865.1 uncultured Bacteroidales bacterium | reverse complement strand
TAAATACTCCTGTAAGAATAAGTCTGGATATTCTTTATAAAAAGCCTGATCCAAGGATGTATAACAAAGCTAATCTTCCAGTATCAGTACTTTTAGAAGGTAGTTTTACATCCAATTTCAAAGGCAGAGTTGCACCGGAAATACTTGAAGATAAGGAAAGATTTGATTTCAGGGAAACAAGTGTTAAAACAGATATGATTGTAATTTCTGATGGCGATATAATTAAAAACCAGCTTCATTATTCCAAAGGATATCCTCTTCCTTTGGGTTACGACCAATATACAAATCAAACTTTTGGCAATAAAGATTTTATCCTCAATTGTATTGATTATCTTTGTGATGAGTCAGGGCTGATGACAGTAAGATCAAGAGAGTTAAAGCTCAGATTACTTGATAAAACAAGAATCAATAATAATAAGTTGTCTATACAAATTACCAATGTTGCAATTCCGGTTATAATTATTCTTATTTTCGGAATCATCATGACAATAATCAGAAAAAGGATGTACAACAAATAAATTTCACAGATGAAGAAAAATAAATTCGCTATAATACTGCTTTTAGTATTGATTATCATTGCAATAACAGTAGTTTTATCTAAATCTTCAAGAACAACACTCGATGATAAAAATGCTCATTTTGCTGTTGAAGATACTGCATCTGTCACAAAAATATTTTTAGCTGATAAAAACAATAACACAGTATTGCTTACCAGAGACACATCCGGATGCTGGATGGTAAACGAAAACTATAAAGCATCAAAAGCAGCGATGGAGATTTTGCTAAAAACTATTTATAGCATTGACGTTAAAAGTCCTATTGCAAAAAAATCACATGACAACTATGTAAAATCAATTGCTTCAAGAAGTGTTAAAGTTGAGATTTATCAACAGGTTTACAGGATAAATCTATTTAATAAGATTAAACTTTTCAAGCATGAAAAGAAAACAAAAACCTATTATGTCGGCTTTGACACACAAGATAATGCCGGTACAGTCATGCTGATGGAAGGTTCTGATATTCCTTATGTAATTTATATTCCCGGATTTAATGGCTTTTTATCAACTCGTTACAGCACTTTTGAAAAAGACTGGCGTGACCACACAGTTTTCAATATAAAGTACTCAGATATCCGTTCAATTACTCTTAGATTTCCTTCAGATCCTGAAAACTCATTCAAAGCAGAAAAAAAAGGAACACGTAATTTTACTATCAAATCTCTTGTAACTGACGAGCAAATAACAGATTATGATACAGTTAAGGTTTTAGATTTATTTGCATCTTTTGTAAACCTCCGTCATGAATTATTCATTAATGATTATCCCAAAAAAGATTCAATCATCAAATCAACGCCTTTTCATATTCTTACTGTTGAAGATAATAATGGCAATTCATATTCTATAAAGACTTTTCACAAACGAAGTGTTGATAATTCCGACTCTGATCCATATTATAACTTTTCGCCGTACGACAGAGACAGATTTTACGCATTGATTAATAATGATAAAGACTTTGTAATACTTCAGTTTTTTGTATTTGATAATGTAATAAGACCATTGGTTTTTTACAAAAAAGGATTTGTTCCTCCCGATTTCAACAAGATATATTCGGCTAAATCAAAAAAATAACATTTTAAGAAGTTATTTTGAAAATTGGTTTAATTTATTATTTTTGCATATTGATATTTACAAATTTTTAAAATTTAATATTTATAAAATGAAATTTATTGTTTCCAGCACATCGTTGCTAAAGAACTTACAGATAATTAGCGGAGTTATTAATTCAAGCAATACACTCCCAATACTTGATGATTTTCTTTTTGAGCTTGACGGTACTAATCTTAAGGTTACAGCTTCTGACCTTGAGACTACTATTTCAGTCAATATCAGCCTTTCCAATGCAAGTGAGCCCGGAAGCATTACGATACCGGCAAAAATGCTAATGGAAACTTTAAAAACCTTTTCCGACATACCTTTAACATTCACAACCAATGAAGATTTTTCTATTGAAATAGCTACCGGTGAAGGAAAATACAAACTTGTCGGACAGAGCAGTGAACTTTATCCGAAAAATCCTATTATTGAAAGTCCTAATGAAGTTGTCATAAACTCGGTTTCATTGTCGAATGCTATAAGCAAAACATTTTTTGCCACAGGTAATGATGAACTGCGTCCAGCCATGACTGGAGTTTTCTTTCAGCTTGAAGAAGACAATTTTACATTTGTAGCTACTGATGCTCATAAACTTGTAAGGTATAAAAGGATGGATGTTAAGGTAAGTGAACCGGCTTCGTTTATTATGCCAAAAAAACCTTTAAACCTTTTAAAAAACACCCTTGCATCTAATGATACAGATGTTAAAATTGAATATAATAACACTAATGCATCTTTCAACTTTGAGAATGTTAATATGATTTGCCGCCTTATTGACGGAAAATTCCCTAATTACGAAGCTGTTATACCAACTTCAAATACAAAGAAACTCATTGTTGACAGAACGTCACTATTATCATGTATTAGAAGAGTTGCGCTTTTTGCTAATCAATCAACCAGACAGATTAGATTCAAAGTTACAGGTCAGGAACTTGTACTCACCGCTGAAGATAGAGAACTTGCAAATGAAGCGAGAGAAAGACTTTCATGCAATTTCGACGGAGAAGATATTGAGATTGGTTTTAACTCAAAATTTGTTCTTGAGATGTTAAATAATATTGACTCTGATAATATTCTTATAGAAATGTCGGCACCAAACAGGGCAGCATTATTACTTCCAAATGAAAACGAAGATAAACAGGAAGATCTGCTCATGCTTGTTATGCCGGTAATGCTATAACATTCTCCCTCATTATTAATATAAAGAGGCTTTTCAAATTATTTATTTTTATTCTGCTAACCTTGCATAAATAAACGCGTTGAACTACGTTTTTATTTATTCTGAAAATTAATCAGAAAGGAAAAATAATTGAGAGTCGAAATATCACATCGATTTAAGACAGTTTCTTTTCGTTAATAAACCTGTTGATATAATTATAATTCAGTTTAAGTCAATTAACTTTTTACAGACTAATTTTATCATTAAGTTTTTATATATGGATGATAAAAATCTGAAAGAAATACTGGCACTTGTCAGACTCATTGACGAACCTGATGAGGAAATATTCAAACTCGTAAGACAAAAGATACTTTCGCATGGTATAGAAGCGGTATATCATTTGGAAAAAGCATGGGAAAATGACCCAAATGCTTTAGCTCAGAGCAGGCTCGAAGATATTATTCATATAATTCAGTTTAATAATGTTCAGTCGGAGTTAAAAAAATGGAAAGACTTTGGTGCCAATAATCTTTTATTAGGATATATTCTTATAACAAAATACCAGTATCCTGAATTTGATGAAGAAAAAGTCAGAAAAGAAATCGACAGAATTAAACAGGATGTATGGCTCGAGTTAAATGATCAACTTACGGGATTTGAAAAGATTAAGATAATTAACAGAATTTTATTTGACCTTTATGGTTTTGAAGGCAATACTGCCAATCTCTTTTCTCCTGTCAACTCATACCTTATAAATCTTCTTGAAACAAAAAAGGGCAACCAATTATCGATATCTCTTCTTTATCTTATAATTGCCCAAATGCTTAACCTGCCTGTTTATGGTGTAAATTTACCTGAGCATTTTGTACTGGCATATTTAAATGAAAAATGCGAAATAGAATCAGAAAAACCGGATTCTGTACTGTTTTACATAAATCCTTTCAGCAAAGGTGTTCCATTTACAAAAAGAGAAATTGATATTTTTCTCAAACAGCTTAAAATTGAGCCACGTAACTCCTATTATCTTCCATGCACAAACATTGATATAATAAAACGTCTTCTTATTAACCTTAAATTTGGTTATGAAAAACTAAACCAAAAATCTAAAACTGAAGAGTTGGAGACACTTATTAAAATACTTGAGTAATAACATTTTATTTTTAAGCTTATTATGAATAAAACAATATTAGCAATAATTCTTCTGTTTGCATTTTATAATAGTCATTCTCAGGTAAAAACAGATTGCTTCGCAAATTTCAAACTCAAGAAAGACTCTATAAGAAATTTAGATTCAATTACCTTTGAAAAGATTCAGAATGACTTCAAAGCAAGTGTGATTGGTTGCAAAGCCCCTGATTTCAAAGCTGTAAATATGGATGGCGATACTGTTGAGCTGAAAAAACTGGCAGGGAAAGTTGTTTTAATTAATTTCTGGTTTAGAACCTGCCCTATTTGTATTGCCGAAATGCCAGCGTTAAATATTCTTGTTGATGAATACCGGTCTGAGGATGTTATTTTCCTTGGTTTATG
>CAZELC010000267.1:0-4367 GCA_964512865.1 uncultured Bacteroidales bacterium | reverse complement strand
AATACTTGAATCAAGATAATACCGCCAGTGTATAACACGGGTTTGGTTTCAGGCGCTTTATTGCATGAAGAATTATGAACAGACAAAAAAATAAATTAATCACTCGGACAAGGTTTTAACCAGCTGCCTTCGGCAGCCGCCCGAAAACCAAGCCCGAGAACGTTATGCACCATATTAGAAACCTAAATCAAATGTTATGAAGACAAAAATTTTATTTTTTATTATTGCGATTGCATTTATGACAAGTTGTACTGATCCTGTTGAAAAAGCCAATGAAATTATCAGTAAAAGACTTGATGCTGTTCTTTCAGACGACATTCAATTTGCTAGTTCTTCTATGTACTTTTTAAATTATGCCGTTGCGACAAATTATTGGTATCCAGCAGAAACTTCTTATCGAGAAATTATGGACGACAGCTTCGACCAAGGTATTAATGGTCTTAAAAGATTAAAAAGTAGAGCCAATGAAATTATTACGACAGATGAGAATATTAATAATGCCATAAGTCAGTTAAATATACAAATTGATTCATCGCTGATTGACTTAAAGAAAAAGAAAAAATCATGTGAAAGCTTAAATGGACTATTTGGTTTTATGCTATTTGGCGGTACATCGGGTGTCTCGGACTTAAATGATGCAATGAGTACTCCAGAAGAAAAAGAAAAGTTGGAACGGGAAAAAACTCAAATGCCTCCAAAAGTTCTTGCGTCATTTAATGAACTAGTTACCTTGCTTGAATCTAAATTTTTCACTGATATCCCATATAAAATAAATCAGTTAGAAACTGAAGCAATTGATAACAGGCGCATTGATTTCAATCAGCATGACAATATACGCATCAATCTAAAACAAAAAATAAAAGAAAAAATAATTGAGCTATATCATTCAGAGGACTTGAAATGCAGAGACCATATGATAAGTGATTTATTTTCTGCTTTTAATGATCGTTATCCAATAAAAGAAAATTAATTTCCTATGAGATATTTTAATCCAATTAATGTAATAAGTCCACAGGCATATGTGGAGGTATTAGAAGTTTTATTTGACGGAGGAGAAGAATCATTTTCAATTGCCAGAATAAATTGGGATGGCTCTGAATGTCTTGCAATAAGATGGAATATTGCAGCACCTGAATGGGATGTTCCGGATAAAATCACTGAAAAGAAAATTTGTGTTGGTATGCCATCATCACATGGCTATCCTGTTTGGTTTGTCTTACCAAAGGAATTTAATAAATGCGCAGAAGACTTTATATCAAAAAAATACAAGTAATACGGTGCATAACACGGGCTTAGTTTCAGGCGGTTTAGAAACATGAAATGTTGGAGTAATATAATAAAAAACACTTTATCTTCGGACAGGTTTACTGCAAGCCGCCTTCGGCGGCTGCCCGAAAACCAAGCCCGAAAACGTTAGGTTTCATTTAACTTGCACAGTTTTTTTGACCAATCTGAGATTTGATTTTTTTGTGACAGAAAGTTCTTTAGATTTTTTTATAATTAAGAGAAGTGAGTACGTCTGAAATTTGTATATTTAGAGACAGAAAATTTAAAGCTATTTTAGCTGTTTTAGTTGTTCGTATTTGGCACAAAATTCATAACAAATTTCAGTTCCATTTCGGTGTGTAATTTCTGAAATTGTTATTAATTCGACAAATTTGACTTATTGGAAAGAAAAGTGAATATTTTGACAGACACCGAAAGGCTAATGAAATTTGTCGAGCTTCAAATTTTGCGACCAAATACTCAATGAAGTCAGTGCAATTTAAACACAAACCTAACACGGGCTGGGTTTCAGGCGTTTTTTAGTAAGAAGAATTATGAACAGACAAAAAAAATAAATTTTATACTCGTACTAAGTTTTCTACAAACCGCCTGCGGCGGTTGCCCAAAACCCAAGCCCGAGACCGTTAGAGCCAATTTTATGAAAGCGAAAAACTACATATTGATTATTCTCATTTTCACTTTGACAATTCCTTCAATTGGACAGAATGTGAATAAATCAATGGTAAAGGACACAAGTGCGCTGAATGAACAAAGTGAATCTTTGGGTTATAAGTTAATAAGCGTTTTACCAAGTCCTTGTAATGAATCATTGTCGGAAAAACCTGTTAAAAATAGAATTTCAGGAAAGTACTTTAAAAATGACACATTGACAATTAAAACTACTTTCATAGCAAACTGTTGCACATACTTTTTAGGTGAAATTCAAATAATCAATGACACAAGTTTGAACCTGATTTTTACGAACTATGGTGGAGAGTGTTTTTGTTTTTGTTGCTTTGAATTAACTTATAAGGTAATAACAAAAGACAATAAAGTTAACACTTACCAATTGAATGGGAGGCCAGTTATTGAGACAAATCAAGTTTTTAAAATCGAGACAACAGAAATAGAGAAATATGAAAGTGGAGTTACAAAAACAAAAACTTTTATGCAAGACAATGAAGTAGTTCGTGTTAATCATTATGACATGACAGGTGAATTAAGACAAATAGATTATTACGTCGAAGGAAAGCTCTATAAAGAACAAAAGACAAAGTAAAACTGGCTCTAACACGGGCTTAATTTCAGGCGGTTAGAAACATGGAATGGTGGAGTAATAAAATAAAATATACTTTTATCCCGGACAGTTTTTCGACAAGTTGCCTGCGGCAACTGCCCGAAAACCAAGCCCGAGAACGTTAGCGGTAATTTATTAAATTTAGCAACAATGGAATTTGAAACTGCAATTTTTCCGACTGAATCGCAACCAGATTATAACAGAAAAAGAATTAAATCATTAATTTTTATAATAGGCTTAATTTCGTTAGTTATTCTTTTCTCTATACCATTTATTGCTAAACTTTCAATTTGGTTATCAATTTTTGTTTTTATGGTTTTTATCCTTTTATTAGTTTATGGTTATCGGATAGAAAAGCGTACTTATTTAAAAGTTTCATTTAACGGGTGGCTCACTATTGACAAGTATGGATTTAATTTTGAACATGAATTGAATGAGTTTATTTCTTACGACACAATAAAACAAATTGAATATTCTTTTGACAGACCAATTAGTTCATACTTATTTTCACATTCAGGACCATCTGCCCGTACATATAATCTGACAATTACAACTAACAATAATATAAAGCATACTTTTTACATTCAGAGACATGCAAAATTTGGTTACAGGAAAGTCCATGGTGACTTTGTTGATACTATGGAGGCATTAAGAATGAAAAATTTATATTTTTATAAAATTATTAAAAGGAAATATTAAACTACCGCTAACACGGGTTTGGTTTCAGGCGCTTTTTAGCAAGAAGAATTATGTACAGACAAAAAAATAAAATAATCACTCGGACAAGGTTTTAACCAGCCGCCTTCGGCGGCCGCCCGAAAACCAAGCCCGGGAACGTTATAGCCAATGCTAAAGACAAACATAGTAGCAATGACAGATCAAGAATTACAGACTTTTGCTGACAACTATAAACCAACCGACTTTGACAAAATTCGTTATGATTGGAATGGAAAATATGGACAAGAGTTTCACGACACCAACCAAAACTTCAGAATGAAACTTTGCCAATTTCTAATTCCACAAATAGATAAAGTAAATATTGAATTGGTTCGTGACCTATATACAGAGACAACTAAATCTTCCGAAGCCACATTTAGTATTTACATGAACATTCATATTTACGCACAAGAACTTTTAAGGCGTGACTGGAAAAAGTACTTAATGGACTACATGCAAGGCGGGACATACGGAATGGATTCATACATGGGTATAGGGCGAATTGAAATTGGAAAAGATTTAGCTCAACAAATCTTAGATTATATGACAAGTACTTTGCAAACGACAACGGTTGACAATGAAAAAAAACTAATGACTGTATTTTTACAACGCTTTCAATGGCTTGCAACTAAATAGTATGACAACGACATTATATAGGCCAGTTGGACCGAAAGAACTTGCTTTGATAGAGCAGTCAGGTTGGACAAAGTTTCCACCGCGACTACCAGAGCAACCAATATTTTATCCAGTGACCAGTGAAGAATATGCAAATCAAATTGCAAGAAACTGGAATGTTGCAGCATCAGGCTCTGGCTTCGTGACAAAGTTTGCAGTTAAGACAGAATATTTAAGCAAGTTCGAAATACAAAATGTCGGTGGACAAATTCACAACGAATTTTGGGTTCCAGCAGAGGAACTTGAAGAGTTTAATAGTAACATCGTTGGACTAATTGAGATTACAAAATCATTTTATCCGACAGACAAATGAAAAGCACTGGCTATAACACGGGTTTGGTTTCAGGCGCTTTTAGCAAGAAGAATTATGAACAGACAAAAAAATAAGTATATTTACTCGGACAAAGTTTTA
>CAZELC010000266.1:0-4380 GCA_964512865.1 uncultured Bacteroidales bacterium | reverse complement strand
TGGCATGGCGGCAACTTTTGATGAAGATCTTATAACTGCCGTTGGTCCATATAAATCTGTTCCGGGAAAAGGAGATGTAACTCCATCAGCAAGTGGTTCGCCATATAAACGTCCATCAGGAAATGCAGCACAAACTTTCCCGAATGGGACAGGAGTGGAGATAGCCAGCATTGAAGGGTCATAAGGATAACCCAGATAATTGTTCTGCTTTCTTACCCATTCACAATATTCATCAAAAAGGTCCAAATAAATATTGTCAACATAATCTTCATCATTTCCCCAATGCGGAACTTCAAAAGCTTTTTTTCTTAATGCTTCGGACCCAACCCAGTTTTCATGAACTGCTTTCATCAGTTCTTGATAAGTACAGATATTTTCTTCAAAACATAATTTTTTTATAACAGCCATTGAGTTTGCCACATTTACCAATCCTGAAGAAAGGGTTGTTATTGATTGATTATTTACAGCGCCACCATCATCCATACATTTTCCTCTTTCAATGCAGTCGTTTACAAAAACAGAGCAAAATACAAGAGGAACAGAGTTCCTGTGGGCAATCATGACAAAATTCCAATATTGCTGCCAATACCTTATTGATGCGTGCATTATATCAATATAATATTGTCTTACATCTTCATAATTTTTTATTTCCCTTGACTCAAACATTCTAATGCCTGTCACCGGGTCAACGCCATCATTAAGTGTCAGGTCTATAATTTTGCCATGGTTTACAAAACCAGCCTGCACTATTCCATAAGACATTCCCTGCAAAGTTGGCTCAGTACATCCACCGATTGCAGTTCTTTTTCTAATTGTTTCGAGAGGTAATTTGCTTGTTTTAAGCTCGTGTTCGATATAAGTTTTCTGATTAAAGAATGCAGGATATCCCACGCCTGTTTTAACACATTCAGCTGCTTTTAATAAAAACTCTTCATCGAGTTTATCATCATACCAAACGGATAGTGTTGGCTGGGTTAACTGAACATTAATTTGCGCCTGTAATATTGCAAGTGAAACTTCATTATTTGCCTTTTCACCATTTTCATTAATACCGCCTAAAATCAAGTTCTGGTAAAGGTTTCCATGTCCTAAACCCTGCCAGCTTAAACTGGCGATATATTCAATTTGTGTCATCTTCACAAAAATCTCTTCAAATAACTCAACAGCTTCTTCAAAAGTTGTTGTTATATCATCTTTGTAGTAGGGGTAAAGAACCATATCGAGCCTACCCGGCGAATAGCCAAGATGCGAGCCTTCAATATGACCTAATATATAAGTAAACCAAAATGCCTGAACAGCTTCTCTGAAATTTCTCGGAGGTTCCATTGGAACATGATTGCAAATTTCAGCAATAGCCATTAACTCTGATTTTCTTTTTTCATTTTTTTCAATCATTGCAAGCCGTTCAGCTTCAAGTGCATAATTTTGGGCAAATTTAATTGAGCCTTGCAGAACGGTTATTGCTGCTCTCCAAAAATTTAGTTTTGAAGCATCTGTAATATTTTCGGGCTGAAAATTTGAAATTTTATCTTCTATTTCCCTTATAATCGCATTATAACCTTTACTTAATGCCATTTCATAGTCAAGTATGAGCCTGCCTTCAGGACAAGGTTCGTGAGGTGCTGTATACAAGCCTATTTTCCATCCATTTTCAATAAATTCAGCTTGCTTAAAATGATTTTTCCACAGCCTGTCACCCTGTTCCATAAAGCATTTATCTTCCCAGTATTCAAGAATTTCCTGAAATTTATCGAGCTCATTTTCTGATATAAGAAATTTACCGGAAATTACCTTAAGGCCTTTGCTTTCAGCTTCTTCAAGAGCTTTTGCTATTCCACCGCCTTTTCCCTGTTCAGCATGCTTTGATTGTGAATCCTGTTCCTGCTTTCGTATTTCTTTTAAGAATGGACCTGCAGCATAATTAGCATAAGGTATGGCACCACGAATAAATCTTGTCTTATTGCCTGCAATATTGTCGTTTTCATGTATTACAGGTGTTAGATGACTTAATGCATAAGCATGATTAATCGCTCTTCTTTCAAGAGTTTCATAACCATCGGTAATTTTATGTGATTTGGTGAGATGCTCAATATATTCGATATCAACCATCAAAGGCGAATCAAGATATCGCTGTTTAAGAAAAATAGTTCTTTCAGTAGAAGGTTTTCCTTTAATTTCTCTTCCTGTTATATCTATTGTATTACAACAACCAGCCATAATATTATGTTTTATTGATAAATTTTCTATTACAAATATAATAATAAGTTTTTATTATATTAAAAACACAAAGGTAAAAATTATTAAGTACTTGATTGCCGATTTATGAAAATATTTATTAACAGAATAAATAGTTAAAATCGTTTGAAATATAATTAGGTATTCATACCACCGCAGACCTGTATTACTTGTCCGCTGATATATGATGAAAGGTCAGAGGCGAGGAAGAGAGCAGTGTTTGCTACATCTTCAGGAGTTCCAGGGCGTTTAAGAGGAATATCATTAAGCCATTTTTCAATGGCATCAGCTGGAAGGTTTTTTGTCATTTCAGTTTCTATGAATCCGGGAGCAATGGCATTACATCTTACATTTCTCGATCCTAATTCAATTGCTATGGATTTTGTAAAACCTATTATACCGGCTTTTGAAGCTGAGTAATTAGATTGTCCGCCGTTACCGCTTACGCCGACAACAGAACTTAAATTTATTATTGAACCGCTGCGTTGTTTAAGAAATATTTTTTGTACAACTTTAGTAAGGTTGAAAACCGATTTAAGATTGATATTGATAACAGCGTCCCAATCGTTTTCACTCATTCTGAGTAAAAGGTTATCTTTAGTTATTCCTGCATTATTTACAAGTATATCAATAGTATTGAATTCTTTTAAAATTTCAGCCACAACTCTTTCAGAATCAGCAAAACTACTAGCATCAGAAGCATAAGCTTTCGCTTTAACTCCAAAGCTTTTCAGCTCCTTTTCCAAACTCTCTGAATTTTGATCATATCTTATATCCGTGAAAGCGATATCAGCACCTTGTTCTGCAAATTTCAGTGCTATTGCTCTTCCAATCCCTCTTGAAGCGCCTGTAATTAATGCTGTTTTTCCGTCTAAAATTTTCATCTGATTTTATTTTGATTTATTATTTTCTTAAATGATGATTAATTATTACTTCAAACCTTGATGTATCAAGGAATGTATCAAATCTTAAATGGTCTTTTCTTTCCTGGTTTTTACCGAGAAGAATGTCATCATTATATTCGTTAAGAATAACCTTCCAGAGGAGTTCTGAGCAATAAAACTGTGAACTGTCGTTGATGTTAAAAGCATTATCAAAGCCAATTTGCTTATTCAGATAATCTTTTGCTCTTTTGCTGATGTAAGAATTGTCCTTATCAATTTTTGGTTTATATCTGACAATGATTATTGAGTTTTTATGACTCTCATGAACAAATGATTTAAGATCCTGCGACTGGACTCCGTCAATATCGGATAAAGTACTTGACACAGAATGTATTACTGTAATGTTAGTGTCATCTTTACATAAAATTGCGCAATGTGAAACGTCGAACTCTTCCTTAAGTTGCTCTACAATAATATCGCTTACAAGTCCAAATCCATATCTTAATATGATATCGCCATCTTTAATTTTTGCTATTTCTTCTTTGGTGAGGGAATAAGTGTTCTGGTCTTGTTCTTTATCGGTGCGGTAATTATAAATATGAACAAATAACCAAACGGAAAGTCCTAAAAACAGGAAAACAATGAAAATAATAATTAATATTCTTTTCATTGTTTTCCAAATACATTAAAAATAAACTATCTAATGCTTATTGTTTTGCTGTAGTGTCAGCTGGTGGTGTTGTTTGATCTCCAGCGCCTGCACCGGTATCTTTTTTCATATCAACTAACCATTTGCCGTCTTTCTTTACTAATTCTACTTTTTCTTGTTTACCTTCTTGAGTGTAAGTACAAGTTGATTTGTCATCTTTAGTATCGCATTTCATACCTTCAACTTTTACATCTTTCTTTTCAGCTGCCTGCTGTCCACCCATATCTGCAAAACTTTTCATCATGTCAATCATCTGACCAGTCTGTTCTGTACCTAATTTTTTTGCATCATCCCATTCTTTTTTGTTTAAATGGTTAACAAATTTTTCAGCAACAGCTTCTGGAGAATCTTTTTTTCCGCAAGCTCCAACAACTAAAATAGCTAATGCTAATACTGATAATTTAAATAAATTTTTCATTTTGATTTTTTTTGGTTATTAATTTCTTTTCACGTTGCAAAAATATAAAAAAATATTTTCTTTTGCAGAAAACTTCGTTTTTTTTTAAATTAGTTATTAACAATTTTTAACATTTTATTTTTAATAAACACATA
>CAZELC010000265.1:0-4386 GCA_964512865.1 uncultured Bacteroidales bacterium | reverse complement strand
ATGGCTTTGCCTTCCAGCTCCGATTGAACTTCTTCTATCTCATTAAGACTGTGTTCGAAAATATGTCCTAATATGTTTACGTCAACTTCAGTATCAAAATCGTAATTGCTAAGTTTGATTGTATGCTCTCTTAAAAGTTCATCATCAATTTTTATATTGTCAAGTATATCATCAGGCAGAAACAAGCCTCCGTTATAAGCAAATATATCAAAGTTTTGCCCTTTATGACCTACATTAAGGTAACCGAAATACTTAATAAATCTTTCGTAAAGAGGTTTATATTCATCCAGCTCTTTCAACTTCTCCCATTGTTCAACAATTGCCCTTATCGAATTAGGTGGCAGCAACAATCTGTCTTCGGCAAAAAATATAAATAGAAACCTGTCAAGAAGTTTCTGAGTTTTCTTAAATAATGTGAGCTTATCAAATTCAGGATTTAACTCTGTAATATTTGCAAACAGTACTTTTTTAAAAGCAGAGTAGTCCGCATAAAGCTTTTTAGTTATATGATCTTCCTGAGAAACCGAAGCTTCTTTAATTCGCTGTGGTATATTGTTTAAAAGGTTGTCTTTCGCCAAACATAAAAACATCAACTGAAATTGTTCCTCTGTTAGATGGAATAAATTGAACTCTTCAAAGTCAATTGCATTATCAATATAAAACCTTATTTTTTCAAAGTTTGAGGTAATTACATAAACACAGCTTTTCTGATTGTTTTTATAACCGAAAGCCTGATTTTCAACCTTTGCAAGGTCTGTTGTATCTGTGCCTTTTAACTCAATAACAGCAATAACATTTGTTTCATTTTCTGTTTGCTTTAAAATAGCACCGTCAGCCTTTTTGCTGTCCTTTTCATTCTTCTGTTCGGTAAGCAGATTATAATTCGGTTCGGGGTTAATTGTATAACCAAGTATATCAACAAATAAATTTCTTAAAAAACCTTCCTGAAACTGTTCTTCTTTAAGTTCTCTAATATTTTGTTGCCTTTCTGCATTACCAAAAAACTCTGTAAACTTCGCAAACAGCTTTTGAATAGCAACCTTATCAAGGTCTTGTATATATTTTTTAACTACTGAGGGTTGGAATAGGGGCATTGAAAATATGATTGTTTGCTAACAAATATATCTTTTTTTATTATATCAAGACTCTTTGTCATTTAATTATTTTCATCAATATTGCGTACCTACGGCAACAAGTTTATTGTAAGTTGTTTTTTCTGAAACTAATTAACATCATTTAAAAAATCTTTCCTTGATAAATAAGCCTTTAGGATACGTTTTTTATTGAAATAATTTTTATGGCATATAACTTGACTATCTGATTGTAATTCTCATAATTATAAATTTTAAAACCAAATGCTATGAAAAAAGTTAAAACCGCAGTTGAAATTATAACTGCAAAAGGAAAAGAATCCGGAATAACAACCATTGATGAAAACTTCTCATTGGAAAACGGTTTATCATTAGCTTCATATAGAAGTAAAATTAACGAATCGGAATTATTGCTTGAGGCATATAACGGAGCTCTTGCAAATGCCGAAGCTGTTAAAAGTAAATATAAAACTTCTATTGCTGAGCTTAATGACATGACACATCGCTTAATGGTGGGAATAGAATCAAAGTTCGGACCGGATAGTATAGAGTACGGAAAAGCCGGAGGAATCAGAAAAAGTCTTCGTAAACGGCGATCACGCAAAACAAAGGCAGCTTAATGTCTAAACCTTATTTCTTAAAAATATTCAAGCCCTGTCGAAACGCGGGGCTTTTTTATTATGTGATTTGATAAATTATTTCAAAAAGACACACTGAGAAATTTCATCTATGTTCATGATTGTTTGAGTTACAAGGAGTTTTAGTTTTTTCTGTGAACCTTCTCTGTGAATTCTCTGCGAACCTCAGTGTAATAAAATATATCAATATTCCTGCTTTATATCCTTTGCCAACTGTTTTGCTACAGTTTCATAACCTAATGGAGTAGGATGGAAGTCGCCGGGAATGGTGTACAGTGGATTATTATTGTCAAAAAGCTTTGAGTAATCTAAAACTTTGATGTCTTTTTCTTTTATATGTTTAAGTATTTTATTGTCCTGCCCCGGATAAATTACCAGATAGAAATCATTATTTCTGAAATTCTTTTTGTAATTTCTGTACGATTGATCTATAAGCTGTGCAGTAAAATCTGCTTGTTTATCAGGGAAAAGTATCGGGAATTTTATATTGAAATATCTTAAAATATAACTGTAATTCATAAACTTGTAAAACAATGTCGTCCAGTAACGACCTGTTTCAAAACCTTTGTTTCTTATAAGCGTATCTCCCGACCACTCAAAATATGGCGAATTATTAGTATAAGTTCTGGCTTCAATAAGATATTGATCTCCTATTGCACGGCGGATATGCCTGTCGAGATAAAAATAAACAAAAATACCCTCTTTCTCTTTTATTTCTTTCTTGAGTCTTCCCGACTGGAAAAGTGCAAGCAACTGATTTGTGCCATAACTGTCCATCGCATAATTATAAACATGGTAGTTTGTATCTACTTTGGCAAAATTTCCTGCTGATGTCTGGTCGTCATTTACAAGATAACCAAGAGTAAATGAGCAACCGAAAAATATTGCATATTTTTTATTTAGTTCATTTTTATAGAATACCGGTGTGTTTCTTCTTCCCAAACTATCGAAATTATATTCTGCAGTTATCTTTTCTTTTCCATCATAATAATAAGTTTCAAAAGCTTTGGTGTTGGGAATTCCGATATATCCCATATCTTTATCCTCCTGCGAAAATCTGTTATCGGGCTGATTTGATATCATGCTGTAAGTATTCAAAGCTTTCGGCATATTGTGTATAACTACAGCATAAAAAAGTATCTCAATAAATGAAATAAGAAAAATCAAAGTGCCAAAAAGAAGAATGATATTAGTAAGGATTTTCTTTTTTATTAAAACTGCAATATAAATTAAATATATCCCGAAGATGAAGAAAATAAAAAACCTGACCGGATGGACAAAGCCATCGCCATTGCTCCATTTTTTGTCGATATAAATTTCAGCAAATCTTAGCAAAACAATAACTAAAACAATACCTGCCAGACTTATCAGTAATTTCTTTTTCATGACAATTTATTGGTAAGATCTATAAAATCCTGAACGGTTAACTGTTCAGCCCGTTTGTTGAGTAATTCGGTATTTAATCCTGTAGTATCTTTTCCGAGTGCTTTTAATGAGTTTCGAAGAGTTTTTCTTCTCTGATTAAAAGAAGTTTTAACAATATTTTTAAACAATACTTCATCACAATCGAGAGAATATTTTTCTTTTCTGATCAATCTGATTACTGCTGATTTTACTTTTGGTGGCGGATTAAAAACATGCTCATCAACAGTAAAAAGGTATTCAATATCATAATATGCTTGTAAAAGTACGCTGATTATACCATAAGATTTGTTCTTGTGTCCGGCTGCAATCCTAAGGGCAACTTCTTTCTGGAACATCCCGACAACTTCAGGAATCTGTTGTTTGTAATCAAGCACTTTAAACAAAATCTGACTGGAAATATTATATGGAAAGTTTCCGATAACTGCAAAATTATCGTTTGTGATCTTACTTAAGTCAATCCTAAGGAAATCGGCTGAAATTATCTTATTCTTAAGATCTTTGAAATTATTGTTCAGATATTCAACCGATTCTCTGTCAACCTCAACAAGAAAAATATCTGTTTCTTTATTTGTTACCAGATATTTTGTGAGCATTCCCATGCCCGGACCAACTTCAACAACGGTCTTGTAATTTTTGTAAGTCAGTGAGCCTGCAATTTTTTCTGCAATATATTCATCTTTTAAAAAATGTTGTCCTAGTTGTTTCTTTGGTCTTACCTGATACATTATTTGCTTTAGGTGTTAATTTATTTTATCGCCTCTCAGTGCGCGGAAACGTTTTCGTGATTCAACAACATAAAGACTTCCAGGATAATTGCTCATCAGCTGCTGGTAAAGTTCCATAGCTTTGTTCTTGTCCTTAAAATAATTTTCTTTTATTTCTGCAAGTTTAAAAATTGCATTATCTGCAAGTATATCTTCTGGATAGAAATCAATAAGTTTTTGCAGAAGAGTGTCGGCGTCAATAAAATTTGATCTTTTTATCATTATTTCAGCCTTTTTGTAAAGAACTTCATCAAAAAGCGGATGCGACATTGCAAGCATCCCGATAGAATCTAAAGTGACAAGTGCAAGACTGTCTTTATTCTGAAAAACCAGAAAATCAGCCTTCGCGTAAAGCTTTAAGGCTGCCATTGAGCTGTCTTCGGCAATATTGTCGCTTATAAGTAATGATAACTCCATGGCATCATTTGCAATTAGCTTAGAAGTTGCTGCTCTCAAGATATCAAGCTG
>CAZELC010000264.1:0-4433 GCA_964512865.1 uncultured Bacteroidales bacterium | reverse complement strand
TAAATTATTTATCAACAAATTAGTTAACATTTTTAATAGCACAACGGGTTAAGTTATAATAGTTTAAATATCCGATATTATAAACAATAAATTAATTCTGCATTTTATGAAAAAACCAATTGTTTTATGTTTGCTTCTTGTTTTCTTTTTGAAATTATATGCACAACAGGAAAATACAGTAAAATTATCATTACCCATAAATGAAATAACTATCTTCCTAACAGGAGGAGAAGTTAAAAGTAAGGCGGAAGTAAAACTTAAGAAAGGGAAAAACCAATTGATATTTCAGAATATAAGCGCATTTATGCTGCCGAAAAGTATTCAGGTTTCATTCGATGGAAATCTTGATATACAGTCAATAACTTCTGAAACAAATTTTTTAAAAAGCGATACTTATGATCCTAAAAATAAACTTCTTAAGGATTCGCTAAGTTATTTGGAAAACAAAATTGCATCATTAACTAATCAAATCGACGCATACAACACAGAAAAAGCTCTGTTAGTAAAAAACCAATTCATCGGTGGTAATAATACGGGAATAGCTCTTGCTGATCTTCAAAAAGCAGCGGAGTACCACAGGACAAGAACTCTCGAAATAAATAACAACTTATGGGACTTGAATAAACAATTGGCCAACTATCAAGAAATTCAATCAAAAATTAAAAAACAATCTGATGAATTTAATCTTCAAAATAATCCGCAAAGGAAAGAAATTATTATTGACCTTAATTCTGAAACAGAACAAACTGTTCAATTAAACATCAGATATATTGTTCAAAATACAGGTTGGGAACCCTCATACGATATTATAGTCAGCGATATTTCAAAACCTTTAACACTTAAATATAAAGCAAAAGTTTACAACAATACCGGTATAAATTGGGAAAATATAAGAATGAAGCTTTCAACAGCTGATCCGACAATAAGTGCATCGAAACCCACACTTGACACCTGGACTCTGGATTACCAATCAAATGAATATAATAATAATGATAATAACCAGTACTATCAGCAGAGTTATGACAAAAACGGAGAAATTAAGGACGATAAAACACAGAAGTATAAAACTATTACTGTTTCTGAGTTAAGCTGTGAATTTATTATAGCTAAACCATATACAATACCATCAAATGCAAAGCCGTATTCTATTGATATCACTAACTACACTTTAAATGCTTATTATCAGTATTTTGCTATTCCAAAAGCTAATAAGGATGTATTCTTGCTTGCCAGAATTACCGGCTGGGATACACTCAATCTAATTGATGGGACTGCAAATGTTTACTTTGGTGATACTTATATTGGAGAATCTGATATTAGCACTGGTATGATCGATGACACACTAGATCTTTCACTGGGTAGAGATACGAAAGTAGTTGCTTCAAGAACTAAAAAGCAGGATTTTTCTAAGAAAACCATTCTTGGAAATAATAAAAAAGAATCTTTTACTTACGAAATAGTGATAAAAAATAATAGAAATTCAATAGTAAATCTGTTATTGCAAGACCAGTTGCCAATATCAAAGCAGGGAGAAATTACAGTTGATATTAATGAAATTTCGGGTGCTTCAAAAGATGATATAACAGGTAAGCTTGAGTGGATATTAAAACTTAATCCAGGTGAAACTAAAAAGTTCACTATTTCATACTCGGTTAAATATCCCAAGAACAAGAAAGTCAACGTAAAAAGAGGAAGAGCTGCAAAATCAATGATGTTTTAGGAATTCATAAGGAATATTTATTTCTTTTATTACAAAATTTACGGAATTTTTATTCGTTAATAGAATTATTTACAAAATAATTTATGAAATATTTAAGAGCCCTTATTATCATTTTGGCTTTTTCGATTTTAAATAAAGCCGAATCACAAAACACATGTATTTCAAAAGAAGAAAAAAGATTATACGATTTGATTAATGAATATCGAGCTGAAAATGGTTTAGGCAAAATACCATTATCATTATCGCTGACAATTGTAGCACAAGCACATGTTAAAGATTTACAGGATAATAAACCGGAAGGCGGTGCTTGCAACCTTCACAGCTGGTCAAATAAAGGCAAATGGAAAGCCTGTTGTTATACCGACGACCATGCAAAAGCTTCATGTATGTGGGATAAACCAAAAGAACTTACCAAATATCAAAGTTATGGTTTTGAAATTTCCTGTCAGGGGCTAGAAACTGACAAAGCGCTTTCGGCTATTAATATGTGGAAAAGCAGCAGCGCTCATAATGCCGTTATAATTAATGAAGGCATTTGGAAAACATCTGAATGGAAAGCAATAGGTATTGGAATTTATGGTGATTACGCTGTCGTTTGGTTTGGAAAAGAAACAGATTCAGAAGGTTCTCCGGAAAACTGCAAATAATTTTCTAAATTCTATTTTATTAATTCCTGAAACCGGTTTGAACCAGCTTTTGTAAGCCTTTGGTTATCTATATCATAATGAAAATACCAAGCATTATTATCAGGTTTATTAAGCTTTTTGGCAATATAAGAATTCATTAGATAATCATAAATATAACTTGCATTGACTGTAGCTGAAAAATATGCAAGATCATAAACATCCTTAAGTGAGATTCTATATTCAGAATAATAATACTCAATTTCTCCGGTAAAATAGTCTCTGCGAAATCGTCCTGCAATCTCGTCACTAACTTTCTGACTACTATAAAGAACTTTCATCTTTTTGTCATGGCCGTTCAACGCAGTAACTTCAATCCAGTTGTTAAAATTCACTGCGTTAAGTAAAAACTCTCTATAATATGTAACAGAGTCAACTTCCACTGATGGAGTGTACAAAACGGCAAGTTCTTCTACCTCATTTTGTGCAAGATTAAAAATAAAAGCATTGTTTGTATCACTAAAAAAAGTCACCGATTCACTATCAGCGTAAACCTTTACTGAATAATTTAAAAGTGCATTTCTTAATGTATTATAGTATTCGTTTAAAAAAAGGCTGTCAGAAATTCCAATCAAAAATATACTGTTGTTCATCAGAATAGAATCTCTGGTGTACTGGTCAATATCTTTAATAGTATCTACAATTTCAGTTTTTGTATTGGTATTTATCAGTGTAAGTGGTTTTATCAGGAATATAGAAGCCGGATTTTTTTTACTGATAAATTCTTTTGCAAGCTTTCTTTCAGCAGTACAGGAAACAATAAGAGATAATACAAAAAAAGCAAGAAACGTTATTACGAATTTGTGAAAATTTAAAATATATAAAAAAGGAGCACCTTTTAAAAACTTATTTTTCACTTATTTTGAGCAAATTTTAATTCTTTCATTTTTATCGCAAATGCTTTTCCATATTGCCTACACTTAATAAAATCCTCTTCTGTGGGAGTAAATTTAACAAAAACACCGTCTTCGAAATAATTCATTTTAAGATTTGTTAAAATTGCCGGTAAAAGCTTAGAAGCTTCACCACTCCAACCGTATGAACCAAACCCGCCTGCCAATTTTCCTTTTTCACGTAATGGAGTCATAAGCGCAAACATATTATATACTGGTGGAAGTATGTTCTGATTTATTGTAGGAGTTCCAATAATCATGGCAGAACTGTTCACAATTTTTCCCGCAACAATATCAGACGGCATTTTTTCAATATCACAAAGATCAACTTCAACACCACCCTCTTCTGATATACCTTTCGCAATTTCATTTGCCAACATTCCTGTTTTACCATAAGCTGATACATAAGCAATAAAAACTCTTTCGACACCCGGATGAGTCAGATATTCCTGCGACCAATTTTCCGATAAATCGACATACCTTTTCCAATTATGCGTAAGCAATGGCCCATGTCCTGTACAAATGGCATTTATTTCCAAAGCTCGTATTTTCTCAATTGCTTTAAGCATAAATTTACTGAAAGGCTTCAGAATTACGTCAAAATAATATTTAAAAGCTTCATCAAAATTTCCAACTTTATCATCAAACATTTTTTCATGGCAAAAATGAGAGCCGAATGAATCACAGGTAAAAAGCACTTTATCTTCCTCGAGATAACTGTACATTGTATCAGGCCAGTGCAGATTAGGTGCGCTTATAAAACGAAGCTTCTTATTGCCTAAATCAATTATATCGCCTTCCTTTACAGTAATTGAAGGAAATTCGGCATTGAAAAGATCACTTAAATAACGAATCACATTTCCCGAACCTACTAGTTTTGCCTTAGGGCATATTTTCATCAAATTTGCAATATTTCCTGAGTGGTCGGGCTCAGTGTGATTGACAATAATGTATTCAATTTCATTTGGATCACAGACCTGAATAATTTTTTTATGGTAAGTTTCCCAAAACTTTTCTTTTGTAGCCTCAACAATTGCTTTTTTATCAGCATTAATAAAATAGGAATTATAAGTGGTACCGAACTTTGTTTCCATTACCACATCAAAAGTTTTAATGTCGCGATCAAGGACACCGATC
>CAZELC010000263.1:0-4466 GCA_964512865.1 uncultured Bacteroidales bacterium | reverse complement strand
ATGCTTCCCGAAATTATTGACATGGTTATGCCGGTGGAAGGTGTTTTTCACAATATCGCAATAATAAAGATAAAATGCTCTTATCCCGGACAGGCAATAAAAACTATGAACTCGCTTTGGGGAGCAGGGCAGATGATGTTCAACAAAATAATGATAGTGGTTGATGAAAAAGCTGACATTAACGATTATCTTTCTGTTCTTAAAGCTGTTCATGAAAATACTGACATTTCTAAGGATATAATTTTATCAAAAGGACCGGCAGACGTTCTTGATCATTCCGGTTCTGTTTTCGCTTTCAGCGGAAAGCTTGGTATTGATGCCACAACAAAACAGATAAAAGAAGTTTTTGATGTTAAAACTACTGGTTTTGATGAAGGGAAACTTAAAGGCAATTTTCATGAAATCATTAAAATAAATAAAGATTATTCTAATTATGGACTGCTAATAATTTCTGTAAAGAAAACTGATAAATACCAAATAAAAGACCTTAACAAAAAACTGTTTGATAACAGCAATCTCGAGAATATTAAATTAATTGTTTATGTAAATGATTTTGTTGATGTTTTTGATTTAAAACTTGTTACATGGTTAGTTTCAAATAATATTGACCCTTTGCGTGATTGCTTTTTTAAACCAGATGTAGAGATTGATGGCAACTGCTTTATAGGTATTGATGGCACAATGAAATCACGCACACTTGATGATTTTAACCGCGATTGGCCAAATATCGTTAAGATGGATGATAAAACAATATCGGTAATTGATGAAAAATGGGAAAAACTTGGTCTTGGAGATTTTATTTCTTCACCTTCATTAAAATACAAAGCACTGGTGAATAATGAAGATGCCATTTCTGGCTAAGTTTTTAATGGTACTTTTCAAACAAATATTTAAAATTAATAGTTGAGACTACCATTGAGCACAATAACTTATAACATTTAACCCGGAACAAGGAAAAATTCACTGCTTCACAAACTTCCTGACTTCAGAAATATTCTTGCCCAAGATTTTTACCAAATACATTCCTTTTACCAAATTGGAAATATCCAGTTTGGAAACCGGCTGACAAATATCTTGAATTAAAACAAGTTGTCCCTGAAGGTTAAAAACAGACAAAGAAATTTCATCTTTCAATTCGGGTATATCAATTGTGAGATTGTCGGAAGCGGGGTTGGGGTAAATTAAATTGGTTAAACAATTATTCTCATTAGATTCAATATTATAATATGAATTTGAAAATTTTGCAGTATAACGGAAAAGATTACCTAATCTATAAACAATATTATTTTCAGCAAAAACTAAAAGTTCGTCAGAACCTGGTAGCCATATATTGTTTCCCAAGTACTCATATTTCCCTGTTATGGAGTTATTATTATTATCATATGAATAGCTTCTTTTCCAGTTCCAATTATTATCCCATGTATTATTCTGCCATTTTTGAAATGTATATGTTAACATATTCCCACTTAAATCATAAGAGTATAAGTAACGGTTGACATTATTTAACGAATCACCTTGAAAGTATTGCAAAAGATAAGAAATTAAATTTCCGGCATTGTCATATGAGTAATTTTCAATATTTAGGTTAACCCAAGCATTTATATTCCATTTTTCGCATAGTGCAGTAGATATAAGATTATTTGAATAGTAGGAATATGTATGTCTTATGAAAAAGTTCCAAGTGCTATCTTGCCATCTTATGTTCGTTTTGGAGATTAATATCCCGCCTGATGTATAGAATAAGGAGTCAAGTTTTTCATTTTGCCATGCACCATTTTGCCAGTCTTCCTGAAAAGTACTTAATAAATTGTTATTATTGTCATAAGTGTAAGTAAATCTAAATCCATTGACTAATAAAGTGTCATTATAATTTGTTTCAAACAGTTGAGTTAAAACATTACCGGCGCTATCATAAGAATATGACCATTTCCATTTTTTTGTCCACCGGCTATACCAAGCTTCAGTTTCTTCTGATAATAAATCATTGTTTTGATTATAATGTTTTACTGTCCTATCATAATTTTCCCATGTGTCATTAACCCACTGCTTACATAAAATGAGGGTATCATTAGAATTTGAATCATAAAAATAATCATGCCTGTCCGAATAAGCCCAAGTGTTATTATAAGGGTTTATCAACTCCTTAAATTGAGTTATTGGTTTTCCATAATTATCATATAATTGTGTGTGCCTTTCCAATACATTATCTTCATTATAAGTGTAAATCGTATCCCACTGCCAAATCAAAGATTTTTGGGTTTTAATTCCGGTTTTTTTCTTCTGATTGATAGTTTGATTAAATGGAGTGTGAACATCATGAATATTGACATCAGTGTTGATCGGCAATTGGTTAATATGACTCTGCGCCGAGCATAAAAAGGTATTGAAAACGATTAAAACCAGTAGTATTGATTTAATCATGTTTAAGATGTTAAGTTCTGCAATTTATTAATAAGCAAATATAATAAATAATTTAATGTATGCATAATAAAATGTGAAAAGTTAGAAAATAATATATATTGGCATAGGTTAGAGGGCAAAGGGTGTAGGACGTAAGACTAAAAGCAAAGAGCAAAGTGTGACTTCTTTATCTAATGACTTGCAACTTTATATTTAAATCATACATCCTGCCTCATTAAACTCAATTCCTGAATACCATGGATTATAATCTGGGGTTCATGCTCTGGGACTAAATACTTGATGCTAAAAATAACTCGTAATCCCAAAATGTATCTTCGACTGCTTAAATTCAATAGGGTTACCGAATTCGCTTCCAAGTGCATAATAAAATGAAAATATTCCAATCTTGGTTTCGAAATTTATCCCTGCACCAAACCCGTAAGGAGAGTCGCACATAAAACTGTTATGAAGCCTTTTTTCATAATATGCGGCATTTGCAAATAAACAAAAATATGAATTCCTTTCAAACAAAAATCGATATTCAAATGTTAGAATGGTGAATAATGACGCATGAATAGATTCTTCATCGAATCCTTTCAATGTTTTCAACCCGCCTATTTTAAAAAGCTCATTATCAAAAAGATTATTATTAACTATGTATCCGTCTTTGGAGTTAAAATAAAACGTGTGACGCCTCAAAAATGGGAAAAACACCCCGGCATCAGCAGCAAATTTATATTGATTTGATCTGAGCTGCAAACTGTCGTACAAAACAGGATTCACTTTATCATTCACCTTTATATTTTTCAAACCGGCGGCACCCGAAATCTTTAGAAAAAAACCTTTTCGTGGATTTAATCTGTAGTCAAGCTTTTCATGGACAAGTTCGATTCCGTAAAGCGTTGAAGAAATATCAGCATAGTCAGGCAGAACAGTAGCATTTTCTAAACCCGATGCTTTAATTATTGATGATGACTGGATTTCAGCAAAAGCTTTTATATAACTTATGGTGCTGAATAAATACTGAATGCCAATATTGTGATTCAAAGTGAGATATGAAGTGTCCTTTTTAAAAAGATTAAATTTGTAATCTATACCGAATGGTGTCGAAAAAAGGTATGGAAATGCAAAATTAACATTAAGTTCCTGAGTGCTTTTTTCTATGCTTCTCCAAAAGAAGTCAATTAACTCGCCTCTTCCGAAAGCACTTAGAAGTTTCAGTTTTAACTCACCATTAATTAGAAGTTTACCAGTAGTTTTGTCATTTGGCATTACTCCAATAATTCCGTTAAACTGGCTTGCTTTTTTCTTGTTTAAATAAATGTTAATTTTAGCTTTGTCTTTAATAAAAATAACTTCAGGCGGTTTTATTTCGCTAATGAAAGGTATTTCTTTAATTTTTGTACTTATAGCTTTTATTTCAGCTTCGTTATAAAGTTCATTAGGTTTGATACTCAAATAACTTTGAAGATATTTTCTTGAAATTTTGCCATTCCCTTTAACGATGATGCTATCAATAAGGATCTTTGTGTTCTTTTTTAGATTTAATGCGCCTGATAATTTGTTTCCCGAAAGCTCAAGACTATCAAGAAAAACTTCAGCGAATGGGTAGCCGTTATTTTCGCAATATTTCAGAATTTTTTCAATAGAATTTGAAATATCTGAGAAATTTATGGCGTTCCCTTTATAGTTTTTGTATTTGCATCCTATATCGTTTAGAATTCTGGAATCAACATTCCCACGGCACAACGATGCTAACTCATATTTTTCTCCTATAAAAAGATAAGCACTAGTCCTGTTTGTGTCATTTTTTATCGAATCTAATCTTGCAGTCAGAAATCCACGGGAAAACAAATCGTAAATTACCGTTTTAACTTCAGCGAAGGCTTCAATTTCTGAAGAAAAGTTCTTTTTATAAGTATACTTGCTTAGAACCTTTTGGTCTTCTGAACTATAAGTAAGTATTTTAAGAGAAATACTCTCTTGTTTCTGCGAAAAGGCAACAGGAAAGTATAGAAAGCAAAATACAATAATATATATTTTCTTTTTCAATTATTTTTATTCTA
>CAZELC010000262.1:0-4475 GCA_964512865.1 uncultured Bacteroidales bacterium | reverse complement strand
GAGCGGCATAATGTTAGACCCTTTCAACCGGAACGGGAAAACAAAGGAGCGGTGGAAATAGTGTATCTGAAACATGATAAAAATAATCAAAGGCACAGTTTCGAAGGTCTTTTCAGAAAACCACCATAAAAAAATCATCGAAATAAACACAGGCATTTCCATAAGCATCCATCCTGTTTTATTACTGATGCCATGTCCCCATTTTTTGGATACAAATTTTCCATAACCGGCTTCAACAAACAATAGCGAAACAAAAACAATGACGGCAACCAGAGTCATTGTCACCAGATAAATCTGATAGTAGAAATAATTAAACTGCATACTTATAAAATATCATCGTAACACAATTCGGGGTAGAAAAAGTCTTCGTCGGGGCTATGGGATTCGGCATGGGGCGGTGATTTTCGCTGTACTCGAGGAGGGTTAGGTGGCAGACCCTTAGACTATAGTACCGGAAGAATTTTTATGGGTGGCGGTGGTGGAGCTGGCAATGATAATGACGGATACGGCTCAGCAGGCGCTAATGGTGGCGGAATTATTTTAATACAATCATATGGAACTATTTCCGGTTCAGGACAAATATTAAGCAATGGCGCTAACGCAGCAAATGCAACATCTGGTAATGGTATTTCAAATTCTTATTCTGATGCTGCCGGTGGTGGTGGTGCAGGCGGAACTATTTTACTAAAATCTGTTGGAAATATTTCTGGTATCAATGCTTGTGCTAACGGAGGCAAAGGTGGAAATCAGGTAATCGCATCAACAAATACCACATTGCAGGCTGAAGGACCCGGTGGCGGCGGTGGCGGCGGATATATTGCCATTACTAACGGCACAATCACACGTACAGCAACAGGCGGAAATAATGGAACAACAAATTCTACCAGCCTCACCGAATTCCCGCCAAATGGCGCTACCAAAGGGAGTGCAGGTATCAGCAACGCTTCGACATCAATTTATTACATTATTGCTGAAGATGATTCTGTATGCGAAGGCAATTCTGTAACTCTTACAGCATCAATTGGAGGCACTCCTCCGCAAAATATTTCAATCGCTTGGTATGATGCAATTGTTGGAGGAAATGTTATTGCTACAGGACCAACTTATACAACTCCTGTCCTTACTACAACTACGACATATTATGTTGGTACATGCCCTGGTACATATCATCAACCTGTAACAATTTATGTAAGCAATTTTAAAGCCGATGCCGGAAATGATGTTACCATCTGTAGTGGTGCCAGCACCAATCTGAATGCTACTGGTGGAACAATATATTCATGGTCACCAGCAACAGGATTAAGTAGTACATCTATTGCCGACCCCATTGCCTCTCCTACCTCAACAACAACATATATCGTTACAATAACAGATGCTGTAGGATGTTCAGCTACTGATGATGTTATTGTTACTGTGAATGGCAACATCAATGCTGATGCAGGAAACAATGTTACTATCTGTCCAAATACAACTGCAGCATTAATTGCCAGTGGCGGAGATTCATACTCGTGGGCTCCTTCCACCAGTCTTAGCAGTACCACAATTGCAAATCCAGTGGCAAGTCCAGGTATAACCACAACATATATTGTAACGATTTCAAACACGTCAGGATGTTCAGTAGTTGATTCAGTTATTGTAAATGTTCTTCAGCCTGTTCCTGCTGATGCAGGCCAAGACACTACAATTTGTACATCAACCAGCGCACAGCTTCATGCTACCGGGGGAATAATGTACAACTGGTCACCGGCGACAGGATTAAGCAATGCTGCAATAGCCAATCCTATAGCCACGCCCACATCTCCAATTACATATACTGTATTAGTTACAGATAATAACGGATGTTCCGAAACCGATAATATTTTTATTGATGTGTCTTCATCTTTAAATGTAAGCATTACTCCAACTTCAACAAATATTTGCCCCGGTGAAAATATTTCACTTTCAGCAAATGGAGGTTCAAATTACACATGGTCTGCTGATTCTATAACGCCATCTGCAAATGGAGCAATTATAACTGTTTCCCCTCTGGTAACTTCAACATATACGGTAACGGCTACATCAACCGGAGGATGCTCGGGATCAGCAACTGTAACCATTAATGTGAATCCAAGCATTCCTGTTACGGTTACACCCTCGGACACCAATATCTGTCCCGGCTCTTCTGTTCAATTAATAGCAACAGGCGCCAACAGTTATACATGGGCTTCTTCTTCAACGCTATCATCAACAAATGGAGATATAGTAACCGCTTCACCTTTAACAACTGAAACATATACCGTTACCGGAACCAGTGCATCGGGTTGTACCGGCAGTGCAACGGTTACTGTTAATGTAGGCACTTCATTAACTGCAACGACATCTTCAACAAATGCTAATTGCGGACAAAATAATGGAACTGTTACAGCAACACCTTCAGGAGGAAGTGGTACCTCATTTACTTATTTATGGAATACATCGCCAGCACAAACAACACAAACAGCAACTAATCTAGCTGCCGGAACATATACTGTTACTATAACCTGTGGGGGATGTACCATTTCAGCGAATGCAATTGTCAGCAATTCTAATGGTCCTGCTGTTACAGCATCTGTTATAAACAATGCAAGCTGTGGTACTCCGAATGGAAGTGCATCAGCTTCTGCTTCCGGAGGCTCTGCTCCATATGCATATCTATGGTCTAATGGAACAACTGATTCTACCCTTACAAATGTAACATCGGGAACTTACTATATAACCGTTAGAGATGCCAGTGGATGTATTGGTTCTGCTTCTGTAATCATATCAAGTTTACCCGGACCATCAGTTTCTGTAGCAAGCATTACCAACGCAACTTGTTATTTACCCAATGGCGAAGCCATAGTTAATGTTACAGGAACCGGCCCTTACACTTATTCATGGAATTCGGTACCTGTTCAAACTACAGATACGCTGCAAAATGTTCCTGAAGGAAGTTATATTGTAACCGTTACTGATGCCGGAGGATGTTCTTCATCTATTAATGTCAACATTACACAATCGGGAGGATTAGCATTATCAACATCATCAACAAATGAGGATTGCAATTTGATGAACGGAACAGCAACCGTTGTTGCCACATCAGGCTCTGGAAACTATTCATATACCTGGAGTACAAACCCGGTACAATCTACAGCAACAATAACAGGTATTGGATCCGGTTTATATACTGTAACCGTAACAGATGGAATATGTACTGTAACTTCAGATATAGCGATTCAAAGCAACCCCGGTCCTACTGCTGATTTCAGCCTCGACCCTAATGTTATTAACTCCGGTGAAATGGTTAATTTCTTTGACAGTTCTTCTGGAAATGTAGTAAGCTGGGATTGGGAATTTGGCGATGGACATTCTTCATCAGTATTGCAAAATCCTTTTCACGAATTTACCAAAGATGGGTATTACCTTGTTACTCTTATTATCACTGATGACAGGGGATGTACTGATTCAACTGATGAATGGGTTCAGGTAAAAGATATCAGCACTTATTATATCCCCAGTTCGTTTACACCAAATGGTGATGGTAAAAACGATTTGTTTATGCCAATAGGAATCAACTTCAACTCTGAAAATTACGAGATGTCGATTTATGACAGATGGGGTAAACTTATTTTCCACACGGCCACATGGGGCGAAGGATGGAATGGAACGTATAACAACGAAGGCGGATATGATGATGTGGTAATGGATGTTTACATTTATAAGATAACCCGCATGATAAACGGTCGTAAACACGATGACTACGGCAGGGTAACAATATTCTTTTAATTCATCATTCTAAAATATTTTATGCTATCTGAAAAAACAGGTAGCATTTTTTTATTTTAGTATCAGTATAAAATATATTTTTGAAAACAAATTCATCTTATGAAAACTTTCAGAAAAGAATTATTTTTCAATACCGAACAGCGTTACCAGTTTGTTCACATTACTCCTAAAGTTGAAGCAGCATTAAATGAAAGCGGTGTAAAAGAAGGTCTGTGCCTTGTAAATGCCATGCATATAACAGCCAGTGTTTTTATAAATGATAATGAACACGGACTTCACCGTGATTACATGGAGTGGCTCGAAAAGCTTGCGCCATATAGTCGTAACGGATATCACCATAATGTTGGCGAAGATAATGGAGATGCACATCTGAAACGACAGGTCATGGGCAGGGAAGTTGTTGTTGCTATTACTAATGGCAAACTTGACCTTGGTCCATGGGAAGAAATTTTCTACGGTGAGTTTGATGGGAAAAGACAAAAAAGAGTTTTAATAAAAATTATTGGTGAATAAAAAATTCAGAATGCAGTCCCAATAGCTATCGGGAGCAGAATGCAGAAGTTTTCAATATCAATACAAAGAGTTATACTTCGGCTGAATGAATTTGAAAAATAATGCAAATTCGTCAAGATTCAGTATATTTATACCGACAGAAAAGAGTTTTGCAAAAATATTTTTTGTTTTCTGTACGG
>CAZELC010000261.1:0-4476 GCA_964512865.1 uncultured Bacteroidales bacterium | reverse complement strand
GTTCAAACCGGTCGCCCATTATTAATTATTGCTGAAGATGTAGAAGGAGAAGCACTTGCAACATTAGTAGTTAATAAGTTAAGAGGTTCTTTAAAAATTGCAGCAGTTAAAGCTCCGGGTTTTGGTGACAGAAGAAAAGCCATGCTTGAAGATATAGCAATACTTACAGGCGGAACTTTAATTTCTGAAGAAACAGGCTACAAATTAGAAGATGCTGATGTTTCGTACCTTGGACAAGCAGAAAAAGTAGTAATTGATAAGGATAATACTACTATTGTCAGTGGAAAAGGTGATGCTGATGGAATTAAAGCAAGAGTTAACCAAATAAAAACTCAAATTGAAAATACAACTTCTGATTATGACAAAGAAAAATTACAGGAAAGACTTGCTAAATTATCAGGTGGCGTTGCTGTAATTTATGTTGGAGCTGCAAGTGAAGTTGAAATGAAAGAAAAGAAAGACCGTTGTGATGATGCATTACATGCTACTAGAGCAGCTGTTGAAGAAGGTATTGTTCCGGGCGGTGGAGTTGCATATTTAAGAGCAATGGGAGTTCTTGACAAAGTTAAAACAGATTGTGAAGATGAAGAAATTGGTGTTGCAATCGTAAAAAGAGCTCTTGAAGAACCATTACGTCAGATAGTTGCAAATGCAGGTCTTGAAGGTTCTGTAATCGTTCAGAAAGTAAAAGAAGGAAAAGATGATTATGGTTTTAATGCAAGAACAGAAAAGTACGAAAACCTGTTTTCTTCCGGTGTAATTGATCCTACCAAAGTTACAAGAGTTGCACTTGAAAATGCTGCATCTATTGCAGGCATGTTCCTGACAACAGAATGTGTACTTTCTGAAGCTAAAGAAGAAAATCCAATGCCTCCAATGGGTAACCCGGGTATGGGTGGTATGGGCGGTATGGGTGGAATGATGTAAAATTCCTTAATATACTGAAATTGAAAAAGGCTGTCAAATTTGACAGCCTTTTTTGTTACAGCTAGAAAATATATCTTTTTAATACTATTTTTCTGCTAATGTAACTTTAGTAGCCTGAAGACCTCTTTTCCCTTCAGTAACTTCAAAAGTAACAGCCTGACCTTCTTCAAGTTCTCTGAAACCTTTGTTGTTTTCAATACTTGTATAGTGAACAAAATAATCACTACCATTGTCACCTTGGATAAACCCATAACCTTTAGTTGAGTTAAACCATTTTACTTTACCATTCATTTAAAAACTTATTAATTAATACTTAAAAATAATATTTGGCAAATATCAATAAATAATTTCAATAAATCACTAAAAATTTATAATTTTTTGATTATTGCTGAATTATCCTCTTTGTACTTATTTCTAAAGCACTGATATTATTTTTTGTTGGAAGCAGATAAACTGAATTATTATTAATAATTTTATAGTCTTATGCCGGGAATTTATATCCATATTCCATTTTGTAAGAAAAAATGCTCTTATTGCAATTTTTTTTCAATTTCAGCAATGAAATATAAAGGTGCCTTTTTGAAAGCTTTGATTAAGGAAATTGAAATCAGAAAATATTACCTTAATAATAATTCTATTGATACTTTATATTTCGGAGGTGGTACACCATCCTTGCTAACAACCGACGAGATAGAATTAATTATTTATGAAATTAATAAATCATATCGTCTGGCCGATAAAACTGAAATAACTATCGAGTTAAATCCGGAAAGTACAAATTTAGAATATCTGAAAAAGCTAAAAGACTTGGGATTTAATAGGTTGAGTATTGGAATACAATCATTTTTTGATGAGGATCTCATATATCTCGAAAGAATTCATAATGAAGTTCAAGCTGAAAAAGCAATTAAAGATTCAATTACTGCAGGTTTTACAAATATCAGCGCTGACATCATTTATGCAATACCCGTTTCGGATGATTGGAAATTGATAAATAATCTTGAAAAAATTAATGCTTATGGAATAAATCATTTTTCTGCATATTCATTATCAGTAGAAAGTGGAACAAATCTTTACAATCAAATAAAAAATGGAACAAAAAAAGCTGTCGATGAGGAAACTTCACTAAGGCAATTTGAGTTAATAATGAATTTTGCAGCAAAAAATGGATATGAGCATTATGAGATTTCAAATTTTTGTAAAAATGCAAAATATTCTATACATAATTCTGCTTACTGGAAGGGAACCCATTACCTTGGATTAGGTCCTTCTGCTCATTCATATAATGGAAATTCACGGCAATGGAATATAACAGATGTTTTACAATATATTTCTGGTGCTGAAAAAGGCACTGTTTTTTATGAATCAGAAGAGCTTTCAACTGACCAAAAATATAATGAATACATTTTAACGTCTCTACGAACAAAATGGGGTTGCAGTGAAGAATTTATTCATAATAATTTTGGCAATAATTATTTACAATATTTCCAAAAAGTAATTGAACAGCAATTAAATTTAGCTCTGGTTTTTAAAGAAAATAATTGTTACTGCCTTACCATGAAAGGAAAATTCCTTGCTGACCATATTACAAGAGAGCTTTTTATCTGATTTTAGTCTTTATATTCCTGTTTGATCATATTTTGTTTTATTTATAACCGTTATTGTTTTTAACAAAAAAACACATGAAGTTATCTATATATTAGAATTTTCTTCCTAAATTTGATAAAAATTTAATGAAATGAGAAAATTGTGTTTACTAATTCTGGGATTATTGTGCTTTAACCTTATTAAAGCTCAAGATGTTAAAGATGACGGCAAAACTGAAGTTATCTACTGCTCCGAATTCAAAATTACAAAGCCATTACGTGATCTTGTAAGTGAGAATTCAAACTTAACTAACAAAGATATAAAAGAAAAAAAAGAAATGCTTGATAAGGAATTCAGAAGACCTTATATGGCGAAAACCAACCCGGATGCGCTGCCAAAAGGTGAGGACCCGGCATGTCAGAAGGTTATGGGAAGCAAAGAACTTAAAGCGCCTATCAATAGCTGGGCAGGTTTGGCTGGAGATGGCTATCCTCCTGATCCTACAGGTGCTGCAGGACCAAATCATTATCTTCAAGCTGTAAATCTTTCATATAAAATATACACCAAAACCGGTGGCGCAGTTACCAATGGTGGCCCATTTAACCTTGGCGATCTGCTTTTTAATGTGAATCAGGGCGATCCTATTGTTATGTACGATAAATTTGCAGATAGATGGTTCGTTAGTCAGTTTGGAACAACATCTTCAAAAAAAATATATATAGCAATTTCTCAAACAAATGATCCAACAGGTTCTTATTATACATATCAATTCACGGCGAACAGCTTTCCTGACTATCTGAAGTTCTCAATATGGACAGATGGCTATTATATGACACACAATTCAACCAGCCAGAGAGTTTATGTTTTTGAAAGATCAGTAATGTTAACAGGCGGCAGTGGTGCCAGAATGATAAGTAAAACATATTCCCCACCTAATGATGGAGGATTTTTCTGTCCTTTGGCTGGGTTTGCTGATGGACAGTTGCCTCCCGCCGGAACTCCTTGCCCTTTATTTTCTTATGAAGATGATGGTTGGGGTACAGGTCATGTTGACAGAATCAATATTTATGAAATGGCAGTTACCTGGGGAACAACACCTGCTTCAACAATTACTTTAAAAGCACAATTGCCGACTCTAGCTTTTGATGCCTCATATGATTCTTACTGGGATGATATTGCACAACCAGGAACCTCAGGAAAACTTGATGGAATAGGTGGCGTTTTTACTTTCAGAGCGCAATACCGCGTCTGGACAGGTTACAACTCGGTTGTTTTGTGTTGCGGTGTTTTGGTCAATTCAACATCCGGGCAGCGCAGTATCAGATGGTATGAATTACGTCAAAACTCTTCAACAGGAGCTTGGAGCATTTATCAGCAAAGTACTTATACACCTGATTCATATAACAGATGGTGTGGAAGTATTGCAATGGATGATAATGGTTCAATCGGGATGGCTTATGCAGTTTCAGGAAGTAGTACCGTATATCCAAGTATAAGATATACAGGACGTACCGCCGCTGATGCTTTGAATACCATGACATATTCAGAGCAAATAGCAAAAGCAGGTTCATCTTCTCAAACAGCTACCAATAGATTTGGAGATTACTCCCATACTTCGATGGATCCTGTCGATGGTACTTTGTTTTGGCATACAGGTGAGTATATTGCTTCTGGTGGTAATCCTGCAACTTGGATATTTTCTTTTAAGATACCGGTGACTGTTAGTGTTGAAGACTTTAGCTCAGAAGCTGCTTTTACTGCATATCAGTCAAATGGCAAACTAAATATAAAAGTTAATAACCTTCCGTATGATGACGAATTTATTGTGGATATTTTTGACATAACAGGCAAAAAAATAAGCGGTAAAATTGTCAATCCATTATCTGGAACCATTGAAACATCTTTTCAAACTTCCGGAATGGCCGCAGGAACTTACTTAATAAGGGTAGGAAAAAACAATAC
>CAZELC010000260.1:3351-4495 GCA_964512865.1 uncultured Bacteroidales bacterium | reverse complement strand
TTTAAAAAGTGAAATGAATAAATCAAACTCTGGTAAATCAAATTGTTTTATCGCATTGTTGCATATAAACTGATCGCTTATAAGTGTATAAGCATTTCTGTATGAGTTAATTTCGCTAGTTAAATTCTGAACATGACTTAAAAAAACGCTTTTTGTTGTTTTGGCTTCAAATCTAACTTCATTAATAAGATCTGTTTTAAACTCGAAAACAAGATTTAATTCCTTAGAACACTTCTTTAGAAATAAATCCAAAAAATAATCCCTAAATCTGTTTTTTTGAATTTCATAAGAATAATTTAGACTGTTTTCATTGTGATTTTCATTAAACAAATACCATTTTGCAGAGAAATTACTTTTCGCATTATTAATATTTTGCGATTCATTTTTTATTGAATTTTCTGACGTAAAACTGCTAAAAAAAATGATTGCGAACAATGCTTGAAAGCGACATAAATTAATGAAAGAAATAAATGGCTTGAAAAAAAACTTAGATTGACTCTGTGGGTGTATGTTTTCTTTCATAATGCAGCTATTTTGATGTAACAAAAGCAGGTTCTAACTCTTTTCCGGCCGACTGCAAATATACATAAAATCACGCTGTAAGTCAAGACTGTCAAGCAAAACAGGACTATTAACCTGAATATGTAAAAAAAATGAAAAGCAATAAAAGTTTCCGTGGGTTTAACCCATTATTATTTCAATAAAATGAATAAAAAATTTAGGCTATGGATTTTTGGCACCTTCAAAAATGTCGATTTTTTTAAAATAATCCATCGAATTTACAACATACTGTTCAGCGGGTATAGAATTTCCGATGTCAATATCTTCAAGCATTCTGGTATTATCGAAAACCTGCCCCAGATTAATAAATTCAAAATATGGTTCCAAACCGGCGAGGATAATTCTCAGTTTCCCCGGATTGCCAAGGCTTTTTTTCAAATAATCAAGGTATTGGGCGGAAGAAAAATAACATACTTCAAATTAAAGAGTTTTATCCCAAATTTGAATTTGCCGGTAACTAGTCCTGAAAAAGTATGTCACAAGGATATTTGTCAGGTTATATGATTACATTTTTTGCAAAATCTTTTGACTTTGCACACACCTGAAGCTTTTAAAAATCAAACACTTGGATTTGAGTGAGTGT
>CAZELC010000260.1:0-3251 GCA_964512865.1 uncultured Bacteroidales bacterium | reverse complement strand
GAGATTGAGATTTGTGAAAACAGAATGAGAGTGGTCGCTCTCGCTCACACTCTCAACATATCAATCAAGTTTCTTAATTAATGAAAAAAGCATCTTTGAAATTTCTTCAAGATCAGCAAACACTTTTTCAAATTCCTCTTTACTTATTGCACCGTTTTCAAAAAGTAATTCAAAAATTGCTACACATTCAAAAGCCGAACCTCTTGAAATAATTAAAAAATTTCGCCTGTCTTTATTGCTGAATCTAGAAGAACCTTCGGCAATATTTAAAACTATGCTTATTGAGGCTCGTTTAAGCTGGTCATTAATTACCTTATCAAAATGGTTTTTGCCAAGTAATATGATTACATTTTTTGCAAAATCTTTTGACTTTGCATACACCTGAAGCTTTTGAAAATCAAACATTTGAATTTGAGTGAGTGTGAGATTGAGATTTGTGAAAACAGAATGAGAGTGGTCGCTCTCGCTCACACTCTCACTCTGTTTTGGCTCCCCCTGCTTGACTTGAACAAGCGACCCTCTGATTAACAGTCAGATGCTCTAACCAACTGAGCTAAGGAGGAATCTAAACTTTATTTCAAATTTAGGTTTGCAAAAGTAGTAATTTTTTTATAAAATAAATAACTTTGCAAAAAAAAATTAAAAAATATTTGAAATGAAGAAAATTATAGCTGTTGGTAATGCATTGGTTGATATAATGACATTGCTTGAAAATGATGAGTTCTTAAATAGATTTTCCTTAGGCAAAGGCAGTATGCAGCTTGTCGACAATATGCTTTCAAGCGAAATATTAAAAGCTGCTGACGGATTAAAAAAACAGCTTGCATCAGGTGGCTCATCAGCAAATACTATTCATGGAATTGCAAATCTCGGAGGAGAATCAGCATATATTGGAACTATCGGAAACGACGAATACGGGAGATTTTTCAAAGAAGACCTGGAAAATGCAGGCATAAAAGCATTTCTTTATTCACGGGAAGCTGAAACAGGACGTGCTATTGCTATGGTTAGTCCGGATTCAGAGAGAACTTTTGCAACATTTCTTGGTGCAGCAGTTGAAGTTTCAGACGAACATATAATTCCTGAAACCATTAAAAATTATGACTTCATTCATCTTGAAGGCTATTTGGTCTTAAACAAGAAAATGATAGAAAAAGCCATGTCAACTGCGAAAGAATTTGGGTTGAAGGTTTCAATTGATATGTCGAGCTATAATGTTGTTGAACAAAACAGAGATTACCTCGAATTCCTCATTAAGAACTATGTTGATATTGTATTCGCCAACGAGGAAGAAGCAAAATCCTTCACTAATTCTTCACCCGAAGAAGCACTTGAAATTATTTCTGAAATGGCAGAAACTGCTATTGTAAAACTCGGCAAAAGTGGTTCGATAGTTAAGCACAAAGGAAACTATTCCAAAATAGAACCTGTCATTTGCAATTGTATTGACACTACAGGTGCGGGAGATCTTTTTGCAGCCGGATTTCTGTTTGGTTTGGCAAACGATCTATCTATCGACAAATGCGGTAAGATAGGCTCCTTGCTTGCTTCAAATGTAATTGAAGTTATCGGCGCAAAAATCAGTAAGGAAAGATGGGCTAAAATTAATAGCCAGCTCACAGAATTATAATTTTACTTAAAGGAAGTATAGAAGAATAATGACTTTCGATTAACGATTTTAGATTTTAGAAGGTAATTATGAACAAACACGACCTAGAAGAAAGATTAATACGGTTTGCTGTTTTGGTTGTAGAAATTACTGAAACAATGCCTGACACAAAAGCCGCTAATCATTTAGCAGGTCAGCTATTGCGTTCTGGCACATCACCGGCTTTAAATTATGGCGAAGCACAAAGTGGCGAATCAATAAGAGATTTTATTCACAAAATCAAAATAGTACTTAAAGAACTAAGGGAAAGTTATATTTGTTTGAAGATTATTTTTCGTGTGAAAACATACAAATCCGAAGATAAAATTCTTTCAGCACTTAATGAATGTAATGAATTAATATCAATTTTTGTTAAAAGCATAGAAACAGCTCAGAAAAACAACAAGAAATAATTTCTATATTTTAAAATCACAATTTGTTAATTTTTTATTATTCTATCAAAATTAATGTATAAGCAGAATAATTAAAGCAGAAAACACAATCAAAAATCAAAAATCATAATTCGTTAATCGTTATTCTTAAATCAAAAAAGGTCTGTTGTAAATTCTTGCTGTTTTTTTCCAGGATAAAAGAAAAACATATTATAAACCTTAAAATTGACATGATTTTATTTTTCAACTTATTTCATATATGAGTAATATTTTGTAATTTTGCAATCCTTTTCACAAAAACTTATAATTTGTTAATATAAAAGTATTTAAAAATGAAGGTATATCAAACAAACGAAATTAAAAACATAGCCCTTATCGGAGGTGCAAAATCCGGGAAAACTACTCTTGCCGAATGTATGCTGTTTGAAGGTGGCATTGTTAACCGCAGAGGATTTATTGAAGACAAAAATACTGTTTCTGACTACAGGGAAATTGAGCTGGAAAGACAGAATTCTGTATTTTCAACAGTGATGTATACTGAGTTTAACGGGAAAAAAATAAATATAATTGACACTCCTGGCTTTGATGATTTTATGGGGGAAGTTTTCTCTGCCCTTAAAGTTTGTGATACCGCATTAATGGTTGTTAATGCACAGAATGGTGTTGAGGTTGGTACCGAAATCACATGGCGTCATGCATCTAAGCAGAATGTTCCGATAGTTTTTGTTGTTAACCAGCTTGAGCATGAAAAAGCAAATTTTGAAGAAACTTTAAGGCAACTTAAAACTCAAATGGGAGGAAAAGTTACTGTTCTTCAATATCCGCTCAGTACAGGATTAAATTTTGATTCTGTAATTGACATATTAAGCATGAAAATGTATAAATTTCCTAAAGCCGGTGGAAAACCTGAAATTTCTGAAATACCTGATAATGAAAAAGCCAAGGCAGAAGAAATATACGGACAACTTGTTGAAATGGCAGCTGAGGGAGACGAATCATTAATGGAAGTTTTCTTCGATAAAGGAACTTTAACTCAGGAAGAAATGATGAAAGGACTTAAACTCGGCATCGCAAACCGTAGTTTGTTTCCTTTGTTCTGCACATCATCAAAGTTAAATATGGGTGTTGGACGTTTACTTGAATTTATAAGCAATGCAGTTCCTTCACCTAATGATATGCCGGCAACTAAAACTAAAGACGGCAAAACTATT
>CAZELC010000259.1:0-4499 GCA_964512865.1 uncultured Bacteroidales bacterium | reverse complement strand
GTCGCATGAAATATATCCCTGACCTATTATTCCATCAACTTTATATTCCTTAACCATTTCATCAATGAACTTTATACGGCTTTCATAAGCTCCGTTAATTTTCGGGCAGAAAGGAAGATCAGCAACATTGTATTTTGAAATTGCCCTTAACGGGTCGTCAGAATCTTCATCGATTATAAATTTCATAGCATATCTGGCTCCTGAGCAGGTATCGTCAATAACAATATTACCACCTAATTCCTCGAAAATATTATAAAATACCGGATCTTCAATCACGGGACCAAGTATCATCAATCTTACTTTATAATCTTTTTTTACAGGGACTTGGTTGTTTATTTCTCCAAGCAAAACTTTAAGGTCTTCAATGTACTGCTCTTTTGGCATCGAAACTCCGGCCATCATAATTGTTGCCATTTCGGTTGCAGTCAATGGCGGATTTTCCGACTTCCTTAACTCGTATATCTTTTTCTGCAAAGCTCTGGATTCATTGCACAGCTTGATTGCATTTTTGAGCTTAGGCACAGTAATTTCCACGCCAAAACCATTCTCAAGATATTCCTTCATCTTTACCAATTGAGCTCTGTAATAGTCAATAATTTCACCCTGTACGCTTTCTGAGCCAATGGTTCGCGGATGATCTAAAAGGTAAATCAACTTTGTTTTCAAAGGTGCATGCTGCCAGTTATCGTAAATGCGGCGAGTGTGGTCGCATCCGGTACCAACAATAATTGCATCCAGAAAATCGAAGTATCCATTTAATGCTTGGTTAAAACAATGACGCACATAACAGCAGTTTTTAGTATCGAAATATTCATCAGCAGCAGTTGTATCATAGGAACCGACACCTCTGATTTTATATGGAAGAAATCCGCCGGCAATTATAATTTCTTCCGGAATAAATGGGCAAACATAACCAATAATTTTTCCGCCCCCTCTCTGATAACTTTCAATTTCAGAATTCATCACAGAGGCATTAATTTGAGAAAACTTCTCTAAAATATTCATGTTTTTAATTTATTATTTTCATTTAGCGGATTCTTTTTCTTTTTTTGCTTTAAGTCTTTCCATTGCAAAAACTGCAGCTCCAATGGCACCAATAGACTGAGGATCAACAGGCAATGGTTTAATGGAAGTTCCAAGCAAAGCCTCAAGTGCTTTTTTAAGACCTCCATTCTTTGAACAGCCACCGGTAAGTGTAACATCATTGTTTATTCCTACTCTTCTGACAAGGGAAACGACTCTTTTTGCCACCGATTGGTTTATTCCTGTAATAATATCAGGCAAAGGAGTTTCATCATTTATAAGAGTTATTACTTCTGATTCGGCAAAAACGCTGCACTGGTTGCTGATATTAACCGGAGTTTCACTTATGTTTGCTTCATCTCCAATCCCATCCAATCCGCAGGTAAGCACTTTGGCCATTACCTGAAAAAAACGTCCTGTTCCGGCGGCACAGCGTTCGTTCATTTCAAATTGTAAAACAACACCTTTATCACTTATTGCTATTGCTTTGCAATCCTGACCACCAATATCAATTATTGTCTTTACCGAAGGCAATGCCCAAAAGGCACCTTTCCCATGACAAGAAATTTCAGAAATATCTTCATTGGCAAATGGCACTTTTTGGCGACCATAACCTGTACCGATAATGTACTCTATATCATCAATTGATTTTAGTCCTGCTTTCTGAATTGCACTATCCATAGCCATTGTAGCCGTCAAGGCAGGCTTTGTTGTTGCAGCAATAATATCACCGCAATATATCTTGTCATCTATTAAAATTGCGGCCTTACCTGTGGTTGAGCCTAAATCGCATCCTGCTGCTATCATTTTTTTAAGATTAATTTTGTTTTTTAAAGAAAAACGGACAGTTAATTTGAATTATAAGTTGATTAGTTTTTGGCGAACCTTCAGTTGCCCAAACAGAACCATTATAACTGAGAATAATTGAGCCATGTGTCCAGGTAGGAAATGCTACTGCCCCACATAACTTTAATGAATTTTGATCTTTGCCTCCAATGCCATCAACCGAAACTTTTCCTCCACCACTGTATATTGCACCAAGATTTATCCAGAAATGTTTTCCTAGTGTTTTTCCAAAAATATCCTGACTGTAGTGAAACTCAAAACCATAGACCGGATCCTGACTTAAAGCTTTGTCGATCAAATAGCTGTGATTTTTACTTGATAGCTTTACGCTGGCATACATATCGATCCAGTTAAGCCCTTTCATTGTTGTAATACTATAATTCAAAGTGAATTTATATGTATATCTGTTTGCACCAATATTGGTAGATTTTGTATCATTATAACTTCCTAAAGGAAAGCTCATGACATAATGCGCACTCATATAGGATTTTGGAGTATGAACATCATAATCAGGTTTCCGCAAAGAAGGGCCACCAAAAATATTGCAATCAAAGGTAAATGAAGGGTCACCGAAACCATTTGTTCTATAAGTAATAGTATCAGTTTCCTTATTAAAACTTAACATACTCGAATATGGAATAACTATTCCCGGACCGCCACATCTCCCAAAAATATTAACTACTTTTGTAAAAGAAAGGCTGCCAAGATTTGTAATACTTTCAATTTTGTCGTTTGGAATTGATTGCTCTGCCCAGGAGTTTGAAATGGTATTATAGTAATGTAATTGTAAATAATTGTAATTTCGAGGAACATTTACATATAATCTTCCATATTGAGCATTTGCGACTGTAACAAAAAATAAAACTAATATTTGTAAGATTAATACTCTTCTATTTATTCTCATAATTTTGATATTTTGAAGTTGAAAAATATTTTATCAATTTGTCAACAGCCAAAATAACAGGTAGCAACATGGTAAAACAGCCGACAAGAAATACCCCATTTGGAGCCGGTGCGCCATACATTAAGAAATCAATAAAATAGAAAAATAATGGTATCAAGGCGATCCAGATATTTACCGGTCCCAGTGGTTTTGAATTGAACTTTCGTTGAAAAAGACCAAAAATAAAAAATGCCGGAGTCATTACAATAACATACCCGAGGTAATTAATATATGGAATACCATAATACCCTGTATCAGCGTTGTTTGTCCATACCCATTCTCCTATTTTTGTAGCATCTAGCGGATCAACAACCATATCAATACCTGAAATAAGAAAGGCAGCAATAAAAGCTGTAAATAATATTCTGCCAGTTGTTGCGCCCATATCCAGAAATTTCCCGTTTGCAAGAAGATTTGCAACAAAAAAAGCCGGAAATACAAGAAGCCATAAATAATTCACTCCTAGAAATACAGGAACTACATCCAGTTTGGTTCCTAAAGCATCAGTATAATAATAATTTCCGAAAGGGAAACCCGTGTGAATACTTAATTCCTCAGATGCCCAACAGTAAATCCATAAAAATAGAATCAAAAAAACAGAGAATTTAAAACCTTTTACATAAGAAAAATACAAAAAGGCAAATAGAACCGGGGGAAGCATTTTACCGTACGCTCCACCGGGAACAGCCGGTAATTGTATAATTGGCATCAGAAGTGCCCTTATAAACATATAAAAAAACACGAGTAAAAAAAATAAAATTGCCCCAATAAACATTTTTTGTTTAAACGAAATCCCTTTAAGGTCGTTATCGGGCATCCAACCTTCACTGCTAGAATTGACGTGATTCATGTTTTTCTCCTTTATTTATTTTTGTTTAACATTTTCTTTTCTGGGAAACAGAAATGTGAATCCGGCTTTTATATACATATTTGTATAATTTTCCGGTCTGATAATATTATAGAAATATGATATACTGGCAGAAACGGGTTGTTTACCGATTCTGAAAACTTTAGAAGCATTCAAACCGAGTGGAAAATTCCATGCATTATAAGGCAAATTCCAGTTAAAATATAACTCAGGAGAATATCCTATTGCCCACCCATGTTTAAAGTTATAATTTGCAAAAGCATTGATATACAATTGATTGATGTCTGCCATTTCTGTGCTTCCAGCAAAAGACCATCGTTGTGTAATAAGTGCACCGACAACGAGATGTTTAAACATAAATAACCCTGCGCCAGCCGGTCCAGCTGTCCATTTTCCTGAACACATTTCCGGCGGAATACCAGAAGGTACCGACACCAATGGTCCTAAGCCCCAAATAAACTTTGATTTATTGACAGGTGAAAGATAAAACTGAAACTGGATATCGCCTAATCCTGTTTTATTTTCCGGCGCCGGAATGTACGATACAGGAATTATTGACCTGAAAATCAAAAGCAGTTTTGGTGATATTGAAATTGGTATAACAGGCTTTAACATTAAGGTCGAAATATATTGCTTGGATGAACCGGAGTTAAAATCACCCAGATAGGTTATTGGTACCTGGTACATATTTGCCACAGGATTTTGTGATTGCTTGGCTAGTTCGGCTATATCGCCGGCCGGACTTTTTTCCTGTGCCTTTGTTAATGAAGCACTGAAAAAACAAATAAATACAATACCTAAAATCAGAACACCTTTTTT
>CAZELC010000258.1:0-4520 GCA_964512865.1 uncultured Bacteroidales bacterium | reverse complement strand
CAGGCTCGCGTGATGAAACTGATGAAGAACAAGGAATTGCACATTTTATTGAGCATACGATATTTAAAGGAACCAAAAAGAGGAAGTCATATCATATTTTAAGCAGCTTGGAAAATGTTGGTGGTGAGCTAAATGCGTTTACCACAAAAGAGGAAACCTGCATTCATGCATCGTTTCTTAATCAGTATTATTCAAGAGCCATTGAGCTTTTTTCTGATATTCTGATAAATTCTACATTTCCTGATAACGAAATAAAAAAGGAGAAAGATGTTGTAATAGAAGAAATTAACTACTATAAAGATCTCCCTGATGAGTGTATATTTGATGATTTCGAGGAGTATTTGTTTAATAATCACTCACTTGGTCGAAATATTCTTGGATTACCATCAATAATAAAATCATTTAACCGAAAGAAAATCAGGAATTTTATTGATTTAAACTACCATACCGATCAAATTGTGATTTGCTCTGTCGGAAGTATTGATTTTGATAAGCTTATTTTATTTGTGCAAAGGTTTTTTTCTGAAATTCCATCAAACCCGCGGCACAAAAAAAGAAAAAAGTTCAAACATTACAAGCCGTTTAATGTATCTCTTGAAAAGAATACTGTGCAAACTCATTGTATTATTGGCAATTATGCATACTCGAATATGGATACCAATAAAACGGCTATGTCGCTAATAAATAATATGTTGGGTGGACCGGGGATGAATACCAGATTAAATATTGCATTAAGAGAAAAGCATGGTATTTCCTATAATGTTGAATCTAATTATATTCCATTTTCTGATGCCGGAATATTCAATATTTACCTTGGAACCGACAGTAATATGGTTGAAAAAGCTATTGATTTGGTAAACCGAGAGTTAGATGTTCTAAAAAGTAAAAAGCTTGGCAATCTTCAACTTAAGCGAATAAAGCAGCAGTTTATTGGACAAATTGCTATATCGTTTGAGTCGAACCTTACTGAGATGCTTTCAATGGGGAAAAGCTTTTTGGTTTACGGAAAAGTTGATAATCTGGAGCAGATAAACCACAAAATTGAGATGGTTACTTCTGAAAATATTATTGATATAGCAAACAATATTTTTAAAGCCGATAAACTCAGCACTTTAATTTACAAACCTCAGGATAAATGAAAGATGAACTTTATAAATATGCTGAGCTATTTTCAACTCAGGAGGATGATATTCTTAAAAATCTTTATAGGGAAACTAATATTAAGTTTATTAATCCAAGAATGATTTCAGGACATTTACAGGGAAAATTTCTTGAAATGATTAGTAAAGTATCGTCACCTTCCCGAATCCTTGAAATAGGTACTTTTACCGGTTACTCTGCAATTTGTCTTGCCAAAGGATTAAAAACGGGAGGTATTTTACATACAATAGAAATTGATGCTGAACTTGAGGATACTGCTTTAAAATTCTTTAGTTTATCCGGGTTAGAAAACCAGATAATTATGCATATTGGTGATGCAAAAAATATTATTCCTGAGATAAATGAAATATTTGATATTGTATTTATTGATGGTGATAAAGAGAGTTATCCCGATTATTATGCTCTTGTTTTTGACAAGGTTAGAAGTGGTGGTTTAATAATAGCAGATAATGTTCTTTGGGGCGGAAAGGTTCTCAGTGAGCCTTCAAATAAAGACAAAGAAACCAAGGCAATAATGAAGTTTAATGAAATAGCCAAAAACGACGAAAGGGTAGAAAATTTTATTCTGCCTCTTCGTGACGGTCTTAATATTTGTATTAAAAAATAGCTACCTTAATAGTGTTACATTTCCGTTTATATGATATTCTTTCTTATCATATCCAACAGCGTTAACAATATAAAAATACGTTCCATCTGAGCATTGGTTGCCTTTCATATTATCACCTGTCCACAATTTTGTTTTTTCTTCAAGGATAGTAAATCCATCATTTTTCTCATAATTGTATACTTTCTCGCCCCAGCGATTAAATATCTGAACCTGTATTGTTCTTATTCCCGCTGATTTTATGGTGAATTCATCATTTTTCCCATCACCGTTAGGGGTAATAATATTATAAGTTTCAATGCTTGAAGGCTGAATTGCGTTAATTATTACCTGATATTCAGCCGGGCAGTTATTTGGCAAACCGCTACTAACTGTGAGTTTAGCAGGGAAAAGTCCCATTGTGAGGTATGTATGAGTTGGGTTTTGCAAATTTGATGTATCACCATCACCAAATTCCCAATGGAAAATCGATGCTCCATAACCGGTGTATGTAAAGCTGACCGTAAGCGGAAGGTATCCTTCGGTTGGGTTTGCAGTAAAATCGGCAGTAATATTTGTTGTTGTTATAATTGGTCCGTTTGTAGTGGCATGACAATTATTTGGTGAGTAAGTTACTGTCACATAATATTCTCCGGCACAAAGACCAGTTGCCGTTTGAGTTGTTTGCTGAGGTAAAGTACTCCATAAGTACGAATAAGGAGGCGAATTTCCTGTAATGTTAACCTGCATTTGTCCGTTACAATATAATGGGCATGTTTCATCAGTTGGTGTAAGAGCTAATGTTATTTGCTGAGGGTTGTAAAGAGTAACTGATTGCGTTGATGTGCATCCTATCGCATCTGAAACGGTAACAGTATATGTTCCTTGTGCAAGACCTGTGGCAGGGTTAGTTGTTTGCCCGTCAGACCAATTGTATTGGTATGGAATTATTCCGTTAACTGCTGAAATTGTAACAGTTCCATCAGCATATCCGAAACATGAAATCGAATCAATAGCCGAAACTGAAGCCTGAAGCTGACTAACGTTAACTGTTGCTGTGGTGCTTCCTGTGCAACCATTTATTGTTGTCCCGGTAACAGTATAAGTAGTTGAAGTTGGTGGTGAAGCATAAATCGTGTCGCCTTCGGTAGGGTTAAGGCCTGTTGTCGGTGCCCAAATATATGTTTCACACCCCGAACCGGCAATTAATTCCTGAGCACTTCCGCCAAAACAAATAGCAGAAACCGGAGGTGTAACGGTAATGACAGGATTTGCGACAATTGTAACATTAACCGAACTGCCACTGCTACATTGTGCAATACCACCACTTGCATTTACTGCAACTGTGTAAACTCCTGGTCCTAAAGTGTTTGAATTCAATATCAAAGTTGTATCATTCAATGGAGTAGCTGGTGAACCGTTTATTGTCCATTGAATATTCGTCACAGCCGTGTCGGCATGTGCTAATATAGTATAATTTTGCCCCATGCAAATGGTCGTATCATTTACGGGGTCAAGCACTATTCCAACACCTGATACGTAAATGCAAAAGGAGAAAACTTGCATACCTACGTACGGACAATTATCGTCCATAATAGTTATAGTAAAGCAATGTGGTGCAGGACTAAGATCATTAATACCAGGAGTCCAGTTAAAATGTCCCACTACATTTGGTGTTGAATTATCGACAACGGTAAATGTTGCACCAGAGATACCATTATTCCATGCTATGGCCAGATTATCTGTCGGATCAGCGTCATGAGAGTATACATTAAAATCAACAGTTTCACCGGCACACATGTGCCACACATAATTTGTATCAGAAGCACTCCATTGGGTTGCAGAAGGGTTTATACCGGAAAGTGATGGAATTTGATTAGTACAGGTAACAACCGTAAGCTGCATATCACGCAATACAGAGCCTATGCATGTCATCACACCATTAACCATTCTCCACTCTTTCACAAGAATAGCAAGAACTGTCGTTATATTCTGCGTTGGTGTCATACATAAATCACCGGTAACCGGATCAAGAGTAACTGGAGGATTTGACGGCAAAGGTTGAGTTGGAGTGTAGCCGCCAAGATAGGTAACATTCGGTGGAGATCCTCCGGGACCATGATCGTAAGGCGTAACAAGTGAGTATGATAATGAGTCGCCGTCAGGGTCAATAGCACCGTGGTTAAAGCAGAACAACTGCCCGTTACAAATTATCGTTGTCGGAAAGTTTGAGAATGTAGGAGAACTGTTACATGGGGCAGCAACACTGTTTAAAGTTGCAGGAATATAAACGTAGGCTGATGTAGGATCATCAATTGTATTTGAAGGATTCCTGCAACAAAGTAAATATGACATTGTCCAGTTTGCACAAGGTGTCAATGTAACCTGTCCCTGATAAATCCACTGTTGAACTCCATATAATGAGCCTCCACTACAAGATGTTGTCTGATTTGGACAGACAGGTGTTATTTCCTGACCTGTTCCAGAAACCTGACTAAGAACTACTGAAGTATTTCCACAACTAGAGGTAAAATTAATTGTCGCTGTTGCATCAACTGATACTCCTGAACAGTCGCGGTAAAATGATAAAGTAATCAGATAAGTATTACCTCCAACGCACTGGTAGGTGAGGTCACAACCTGCTTCATGTGAAGCTTTTACATAGGATAATGAAAATAAAAATAGAATAATAATAGTTATCAGTCTTTTCATCTGTTAATTTTTTTCTAAAAATATTAAATTGATTTGAATTATTTATAAATTTTTTGTTTTGTTA
>CAZELC010000257.1:0-4525 GCA_964512865.1 uncultured Bacteroidales bacterium | reverse complement strand
GTTTTTCACATAAGGTTTCAGCCCTATGTCAATAGTTGAGTTTATTTCTGCATCAGTCTTGCTTTTTTTCATTCTCTCATAAACTTCCTTTTCAATGAAAATTCTTTCAAGAGAGGCAAAATGAAGTTGTTCAAGGGCTTCAGCCCTTTCAATTTCAAGCTCACGTTTAAGCAAATCCAATGTGTTGTGAACGGAAATCTTCAATATTTCATTTACATCGGTAAATTTGGGTTTATGATCATCAATAACGCAACAAACCGGCGATATGCTCATTTCACAATTTGTAAAAGCATATAGGGCATCAATTGTCTGATCAGGTGATACTCCTGGTGCAAGCTGTATTATTATTTCAACATTTTGCGCCGTATTATCATCAATTTTTTTGATTTTAATTTTCCCTTTATCGTTGGCAGATATTATCGATTCAATAAGCGAAGTAGTATTTGTTCCAAATGGTATCTCTTCAATTGTAAGAGTTTTTTTATCTGTTTGTGTTATCTTGGCTCTTACTCTAACTCTTGAGCCACGAGCGCCATCATTATACTTCGATACATCAATAAGACCACCTGTTGGAAAATCAGGATATATTGTTGTTTCAACGCCTTTTAAACAATCTATTGAGGCATCAATTAATTCTATAAAATTGTGAGGAAGTATTTTTGATGTCAGTCCTACGGCTATACCTTCAACTCCCTGAGCAAGTAATAAAGGAAATTTTACAGGTAAAGCCACCGGTTCTTTATTTCTGCCATCATAAGAAAGCTGCCACTCGGTAATTTTCGGGTTAAACATTATGTCAAGAGCAAACTTTGAAAGCCTTGCCTCAATATACCTTGGTGCAGCAGCGCTGTCGCCTGTAAGAGTATTTCCCCAGTTTCCCTGAGTATCAATAAGCAGTTCTTTCTGCCCAAGCTGCACCATCGCATCACCAATAGAAGCATCACCATGCGGGTGATATTTCATTGTGTTACCGATTACATTTGCAGCCTTATTAAAACGTCCGTCATCAAGTTCTTTTAAAGAGTGAAGAATACGTCTCTGAACGGGTTTAAGTCCATCCAGAACATTAGGCACGGCTCTTTCCAAAATCACATAAGAAGCATAGTCAAGAAACCAGTTCTTAAACATTCCTGAAAGATGAATCAACTTAGGCGCATTAGGGTCTTTTTCCGAATAAATCCCTTCAGGCTGATTATCTTTCATACTGTTATTTAATTCATCATTTATGTTCTCTTCCGGTACCGGCATTCTACTTATTTTGATATTTTGATAATATTCTAAATTTGATAACTCACTTATTTTTTAATGTCTGTTCGAGCTTTTCTGGAACTTTGTATCATGAATGCCTTGCTTTCGATCAGCCAGCTGCCTGACTCAAACAGACTTCATTCAATATCCCTTAATAAACTTTTAATACTTTTTCACTTTTTCCAAATGCGTAGCAAAATTACTTCACCTGCAAGAAATATCAACGCTAAAATCACAAAAATTTTCCACAATTTTATCCCCATATTCAATTCATTCAAAACATCAGTAATATTCTTGTTTTTTGTTTCGATAACAGAGCAGTTTTTAAGCCTTTCACTTGCTATCAATCCTTTAAGTTCATCAGCTTTATAATAACTCATATCTGATTCACTACGGTTATAATTAAACGAAACTCCTGTCAGTTCCTGCGATGATGAAAATAACTGATAGTTGCCGGCTTCTTTTATCTGATTATGAAAATAAATATTTACAATATTATCAGCTTTTCTGATTTCTGGAATAACCTCAAAATCAGAACCTGCCTGTTTTATTTTTATGGCTGCATCACCACCGGCGCTTACATTACGCAAGCTTAACATTTCGTTGCTCCCTGTAAAATAATACAAGCGACCTGCAGGTTCACTTAACAATGCAATCTTGTATATTGTGGGAACAAAAATCGCATGCTTCGGGAAGCTGCTAAAATCCTGATTTAGCGGAACTGCCAGAAGATAAACAAAACCATTTCCGCTAGGTTGAACATTCATAAATATGTCATCTCCCAGCATTTTCAGCAAGTATTCCTGAGAAGAAAAAGATGTTTTGCTGATTGAATAATACTGCATTACAACAGGTAAATCTATATTTTCAGGAATATTTTCAAAAACATCTGCATATATTGGGTTTTCAACGTTTATCGAGCTTATCTTTTTTGTTGATTTTACAAAAGAAGTATAATAAGCTGATTTCAGTTTTATCAGGAAGCTTTTGTATTCATCAATATCAAGCTTTTCCGGAGGTATAACGAGCAGACTCCCACCATTATTTACAAATTTAATTAATTCCTCGCCTAACCCCGTTGAAATTTTATCAAGCTCATTAATAATGATAAGTCTGTGTTTTGAAAATGCCGAGTAATCAATATTCTGATCACTTACATTATTGAATGAAAAAGCAGAATCTTTTCCTAAAAGTGAATTAAGAAATACATTTTCCTTATTGCCGTTAATACATAGTAATGGGATTCTGGCAGCCACATTATAGGAAAAGTATAATTTATTGTCGTAAGTTATCGGGTTATCAACAATTTCAGTATACCCCTGATGAATACCATTTTCATTATCAATATATGATAGAACAACCTCCGCCTCAGATTTTGCGCCGATATTAAAACTTGAAACTGCCTTTTGATTGTTATTAATCATCAGCTTAAGCGGCACCTTTTCAAATTCTGTTTCTGAAATATTTTTAAGTCTGATATGCATTTTTACATTCTGACCTATTTGATGAATTGGAGAAGAGTACCAGCATGAATCGATATAAACATTATTTACTTTATTTGCCGTAAGAGGAACCAAAAATATATTCCTGTTAGTGTCACTTTTCAGGCTTCCGATATCGCAGAAGGTTTTCTGAAAATCGGAGATAATAAATGAGGCCTTGTTTTTTGCGGGATAACTGTTCAGCAAGTCAGCTTGTCTTTTATCGACCTCCGATAGTTTCCTGAAAGAAGGTGATATTTTTACTTCTTCAAGTAATTCTATAAACTCATCCCTGCTCACAAATCTCTGATGCTTTCCTTCAAAGTCGTTGGTGAGAATCTGAAACATATCGGCATAACCATAAGATTTTACAATCTCCAGTGCTTTGTTTTTTGCTTCATCAATAAGGAGACCTGACGAGGTTTCTGCTTCCATGGAGAATGAATTATCAATATAAATGCTCACTGCATTACCTTTTTCAGCATAATAATTTGTTTGTGTAGCAGGAATAAAAGGTTGCGCAAAGGCAAGCACAATGCAAAGCATTGCAAGCAGCCTAAGAATCAGAATTATAATATGTTTAAGTTGAGACTGTTTTTTTGTTTTTTCCTGAAGCTCCTGCAGAAACTTAACATTAGTAAAATAAACCTTTTTAAATTTCCTGAAATTAAACAGGTGCACAATTACCGGAACCGATAATGCCAGAAGGCTGAAAAGGAAAAATGGGTTTACAAAATGCACCTTATTTGTTTTGCACAAAAATAATTAAAAAAATGCAATCGTTTCTGCTGTCCTCGGGTTAATATCAAGTATTTATTAACCGCACCTTGCATTAAATCACAAAAGTCATTTCACTAAGGTTAAAATGTAGGGAAAGGTGTCAGATTTCGCTTTACAGTTTTATTATGTTAAAGTTTGAAATTTTGTTTTCGCCGGTAATAGTCAGATGATAAATGCCACGGCTGAACTGTTCCAGTAATAATTCCTGTTTTGAACCCGATTCAATCATTCTGTTGAGCAACAATCTGCCATCAGTCGAATACAATGAAATATTTACCTTCCCCAATGTTTCCCAAAACTCTATTATGATCTTATTGGTTGTGGGGTTTGGATATATTTCTACAAAATTATTTTCAACAGTGAACTCATTTATATCCAGACCACTTATGTTTATTGTATTTGAAGGTGTTGATCTACAATCATTAATTTTTAGTACCGAATAATAATTCCCGTTTTGAGTATAATATAGATCCTCAGTCGTATCTCCTGTAAATACACCGTTAAGAAACCAGTTATTTCCGTGAGGCACAAGTGAATGTATATGATTTCCTTGAAGAACCAAAAAAGTTGGGTTCAAAGGAGTTACATCAATTATTATGGTATCTGATTCAGGGCTTCTGCATAAATTATTATTTTCAACGCTTAAAAAATAAATCCCATCTGCAAAAGCAGCAATGCTTTGCGAGCTATCTCCAACAGACCAATAATAGTGGTCATAAGTCGATAGACAAGACAAAAATGTTGTATCTCCAAGACAGATATTTGTATCTCCTAAAATTCCAACTGATGGTTTGGGGGTAAAACCTTTCACAAAAATAAATTTCGATGAAGTATCTGAGCTGCTGCAACTGTTAAACGACCTAACTCTTAACAGACCTGAGCTTTCTCCAAATTCAATATTATAGTTAAGTTTAGGAATGTTTGTTATAATTGAATCACCATCCAACAGATACCATTTAAAATTGCCAACAAGTGTATTAGTGTTCAAATAATACAAAATAATTATACCGGCACAA
>CAZELC010000256.1:0-4550 GCA_964512865.1 uncultured Bacteroidales bacterium | reverse complement strand
GAATTAAAATAATGGTGATAACCGCATGATACAGGAATAAACCAGCTCGACGGGTTATAAATATATTTGTAAATAGAAGAATCAGCTAAATAAATTGGAATTGAGTCATAATCTTCAAAGCTTGGATTAGGTACATAGTTATACTGGGCAGTTGTATTTTTACTGCTTAAAAAGATTAATACTAAAATTAAAAGTACCAATAGCTTTTTCATTTTTGTAAAAATGCAATAAGCTCTTTTTTATAAAGAGCTTATTGCAAATATAATAAATTATTTAATGATTACCAACTTATCGGCCTTAACAATACTGCCATTATAAACAAATCTGTAAAAATATACGCCAGATTCCAAATCGCTTGTATTAAGGATTGTATTTTGATTAGGCTTTATAAAACTAGTAATTTGTTTTTTACCTATCATATTATAAACCTCAAACAACACTTCATCTGTGGCGTTTTCATTGTTTGTATATACAACAGTAATCTGGTCTTTTGCCGGATTAGGATTTAAAGAAATTTGCATATTATCGTCAACCACATTGTCCTTAACAATATTACTCATGCTTTTGTTTCTGTGGAAAGCATTTTCGCAGGCATTATTATAATTTGAAGGCTTTTTCTCTACCAAATTTATTAATGCCCGTGCAATATAAACGCCATCGCCATATTCGAACGGACATAAAACAGCCACATCGCGTATAGTTTCAGCATCTTGTTTAGAAAGACTGTCATTACGCAGAAATGAAACATAATATTGATTTACAAAAACGTGCATTGTTTCTGCATCATTGGTTGCAACAACAATATTGTTAAAATATTCTGCACTATCTGCATTACCTCTTCCAACATAATAATCAGCTTTGTAAAGCAGACCAACAGAGTTAGTGTTGCAAGTATTAATAAAACTACTAAATGTAGCATCCTGCATATAAATACTCTTATTAGCCATCATTTGGGCATATATTTTTTGCTTTGCCATATACCAGCCTGTTTCATCATAACCTGCAGGATGACCAATAATGTTTTTTAAATCCATATTTGCAGGATTATCCGATGATAATATATCCGGAAGATTATCATTAGCATCGTCTTGTAAGCTTTGCTCATTGCCTGAAGGAGCTAAAAACATTCCACACATTATCGATGATGGACAAAGAGGGACAGTACATGGGTTACAGGATACGGTTTGTTTTGTAAAAGCACCTTGCCATTCGTTGAAATTTTCATTACTTGGATTACTTCTGGCATAACAAACATCATTAAAGCTAGTAGCATCTCCATAAGTATGATAAGTTACCGTATTCCATGCATTAAACCAAGGCGTTGTAGCATTGCCTTGCGTTCCAATGTAACCTAAGTTCTGTTTAAACATACCGAAATCGCAATTGTTAAAGCTATTGCTACGTAATGATACAACTAGTCCTAGATTTGAATTTGGTCCTAAAATATTAAATGCTGCAGCAGTATAATAAATAGAATTGCATTTATAGTCTGGATGAGTTGTGTTCTCAATACTAATACCATACTTTGAAGCTGTTAAAGGGGCTGGATTTGTTGTACCTTTAACTTTGCAGTTGTATATATACTGATAATCGCAGTGTTGAAACCTCATTCCATAAGTCGCAGTACCTGTTGCGTTATTATACAACGTTGACGTATTATTATTAGCATCTATTCTGTAGGTATTTAAAACATCAATGCCATTACATGCTGTAATGTTGTTTGCAGCAAGATTATATGTCTCCAGTGTATTGTTGATTGACGAACCAGAGATGTAAATTCCTTTTGTGAAATTGCTACTAAGCATTGAAATTGTATTACAAGTAATGCTGGATGCACATTTCTGGTTTGTAAAAGCAAAAATCCCGTATAGTGAGCCTTGTGAAATAATATTACTACTGATATTAACAGAATTCCCATCATTACAATAATTATAAACTATTGATTTGTTGCATGCAGTAAGTTCATTTTTAGCAATATTAACATTCATGTTTTGCAAACATTTAATACCAATAAAATAATTGTTAATATAATTTTTTCTGTAAAGACTTGTTTGGGTGCCTCCGACATAAATTGTATATGACTCATTTGCATTCGTATTTCCAGCTGCATATATTGCGCAATTTGTTTGTGAATTACCATTGTTATTAGTAAAATTATTATTGTATAATGTAATATTTGAGCGATATGCAACGACTCCATTTGTTAAATTTGTAAAATAGTTCATATCTGTTGACAATAACGCACTACCAATAGTAATACCTGTTGTCGTATTTTTGACCCCAATATCTTTGACTTCAGCTCCTGAAAATGATTTAGAATTTACCATAGGAGGGTATAATAGTGAAAGTGTGCCAAAAAAAGTACAACTCTTAATTGAACCGTTAAGTGGAGTGACAGATTGAGGTATGCCTATCGCCTGAAAACATCTATAATTGTAAGACATTGTTGAAGAAGACAAATCATATTGACCGTAGTATTTACTAACTACTCCGTTTATTGCATCCTCCATTACAGTTCCACCATTGAAAATCAACTTGGAATATTCTTTAATTATATAGATCCCGTCCCACATATGATAACATTCATTTCCAGATATTCTGCAATTTGAAAAGGTTACAATGTGTGGACTACAAGATGCAGATAATATTCTCATATAGGCTAATGGCCCCATAATAATATCACAATTATTAAAAGTTATGGTTTTATTTAAATCTAAATATCCATTAATTAAAATTGTAACATTGCTATAAGTGCTTAATGGGAGGCTGGTTAGTGCATCAGTATTACACAAAGATATATTTGCACTTACATTACAAGCACTATTAAATTCATAAGAACAATCATTTGTGCATCCGGTTAAAGTATTTTCGCAATGAATATTAATTGTAGCTGAAGCAGGAAGTGCTGGCACATTAGTCCAGTTTATTGTAACATAATTGGCTGTAACAGATGTTAAACCGAGCGTATTATTGAAATAGCCTGAGTTACTTGGGGTTAAAGTCCATGTGTACTGTACATTTTGTTCTGGATTATTAATTTGATATGTAAATTGAGAGTTAATTTGACCGCAGTTTGAAACTATATAATTACCATATTGGTCTGCTAAATTTGGACAAGCAGGAGCTTGTCCCTGATAAATAGTATAATTCTCTACAACAGGACAATTATTTGCATCAGTCACTGTTACTGAATAATTACCGGGGTTTAAATTAGATAAGTCTTGGGTTGTTGCACCATTTGACCAAAGATAAGTTATTGGTGCTACACCATTGTGTACTGTCAAATCAATAGACCCTGAGTCGCCGACCTTACAGGGATTAGTCACATGAGCAGATAAATAGAGGTTGCTTGTTGTTAATCTTACATTATCAAGATAAATCCCGTTTGCATTTGTTGTGTTATTTACAACGAAAAAGACAAGTCTGTTAAAATTCGCATTAGGTGAGTTAACTGTGATTGCATTAATTGGTTGCAATGGTCCTTGATTGTTCATCCCTAGTAACTGCGCATTATTTATCCTAATTGCATTATTTGTATTAACAAGACCGTCCACAGTGGAAATTGGTATAGGCGTAAAATTGTTATTAAATAGGGCATCAATATTATTATCTGCTAAATAAATCCTTAATTCCGTGAGTGGATTTACGCTTAAAGTTTTATAATCAAAAAAAAGATTATAATTAGTATTGGCGGAAATATTCACAATTTGCCAAATACCTTCATCAATATAAGATGTCCCGTTTGGGTAAGAGCCAAGAAAGGCAAGATAATTTGTTGGTTGGTCAACGAAAATATCTGGCGATGCCCATGCTCTGCTCCAACCGCAAACATTTTGCTCTTGAAATGCATCCTTGAAAGGACCATTATAATCTACAGGGTTGAAGCCACCATTATGTATTAAGTCACATGGTGGAGGTGGGCAGTCTGTTATATTCCACGCCCTTGTATTATTTACGTGAAGTTGCTTACTCATAAAAATGTCAAAATCACCATAAGTATAAAAAGCCTTTTCGACACGTAAAAAATAAGTTGCTCCTTGAGTGAGATTGTAAATAAAAATCTCTTTTGCGTCAGATTCTTTAATTTGAAGACCCCCACAAGTGCCACCGTACAATGTAATATTTGTAACATATGCGTTGGGTTCTGTCAGAGCTTCATTTATTGTAAATCGATAGTCAAATGTATCAGCAATAAATTTTATCCAGTAGTAGTTTGTATCTGCTGGAAATGAAAACGTTTTCATTACATTAAAACTTGAATCGTTAATCGTTCTGGCATTTGTACAACGCCCTTGTCCAAACCCATTTAAAGAAAGGACAATGATTATTAAAAGGAAAAAGTATTTTCTTTTATTTGAAATGCATTTCCATAAATTTTTGTTTAATATAAATTTCATAATTTTTCATACTTAAGTTCATAAAACAATGATATTGCCCCTTTCTCGCATGTTTTGGCTATGCCCGCGGTAATAATAAGGATGTGATTTTATTACAATTCAGGAATATTTACTATCTTTGCAGAGCCTCCTTTCTTTTGTTAATAATCATAT
>CAZELC010000255.1:0-4571 GCA_964512865.1 uncultured Bacteroidales bacterium | reverse complement strand
AAAAAATATAAATTTATGGAAAGCATAGCAACGTGGTACAACGGTCTGCTCGACAATAAAGAGCTTATTCATTACATCCTGATTTGGATGGGAACAGTATTCCCTGTTTATGTTCTTTCTGTTTCATCAAAGTTCTCATTTAAAATAGTTTGGAAACAAATTTTTGATAACAAATGGCTGATGTTGAAGATTTTTTTGCTTGTTGGTGTTTTTATTCCCCTGATGGTTGCCGGAGTTGTCAAAATGATAAATATTCCACTTGTTCTTGGTGGAATAATGCTGATATCATCAACTGCCGCAGGTGACCCGTTTGATCTGGTAGATGCTCATGGTAAAAAGGGCAGCTTAATTATGGCATCAGCAGCTATGATACTACTCGTACTGTTTATGCCAGTAGTTGTACCTTTTTGGATGTGGGTTTTTAGTGGTTGGTTTCCTTTGCATTTGTCAACAGAACCAGTGGGTGTTTTTACAAAGGTTTCTGTTGTTGCGCTGGTGCCGATGGTTATTGGTCTGGTATTAAGGCAGTTTCTGCCTAAATTCTCTGATAAGCTTGCTGTAGTTCTTGGTTGGTATTTTAAAATATCTGCAATTTCACTTGCCGTTTTCTTTTTGCCTGCTGCCGTATGGAAAATTGTGACAATTTTTGGAATTAATGGTATTATTGCAATGATTCTGGTTACCACAGCAACTATTTTTTCGGGATATTATATTGCAACAGGTTCCCCAAGAAAAGATAAAATAAGTATTTCACTTGCCTGCTCACTTGGAAATATGGCGGCTGTTTTCTTTATCGCATACCATGCTTATCCTGATCTTGAGAAAAACAGCGATTTTCTTTTAACAGTTCTTGGTTGGGTTGTGCTGAGATGGCTGATAATTTACGCCTGGTTCTTTTTTATGAAATACAGGGTGACTAAAAAAGGTGAAAGTCTTGATTAATCGTATTTCTTTTGTTCAAAGAATCTAAATTTTAATTAAAAGCGTAAATGGTTGTTTTTGATCCTTATATAAAAAAAATCAGTGATTATTTAGACGTTCTTAAGTCAACGGAACGGCGGATAAAAGTATTCAATTCTGCTGATCTTAAAATAAAAGAAAATTTGCCTTTTACAGTAGGAAAAAATGCTAATTCAGGTATTATTCTTCGTCAGGATACTTTTGTGGAACTTGGTAACCCCGAAGCAGGATCTTCTTCTTTTTTACTTTTTACAGAAGATAATTCGCTAATCAATGATGGAAAAATAACCATTGTCGGTCCTGACATTCCTGAGTCAGAGGGAAAAAGTCTTCCTTTCGGTCAGGTATTAATAATTGGAGGCAAAAAGCTGAGCAATAAGGACCATGCAGTACTGATGCAAACAGGTTATATTGGTGATCAGATCGAAGGGTATATGATTCGAAGCCTTCCTCAAAATATCTGGAGCAGAGTAAGCAGGAGTGCAGTGCTAAAAGGTTTTGATTTTGAAAATCTGGGAAAAGCTATTATTTCTGTTTATAAATCAGGCAGTTCTGCAATTGATGCAATGGAAGTTCTTTTTATCACTTCTTCAAAGGAAGACATTAAATTACTGGATAATATTTCAATACAGATCCGGAAAATCTCAAGGGAAATAATAAGGGAAAACTGGAAATTGAAGGGTTATGATATTGATTGTGAGCTCGATTGCAATTCCTGTTCAGACAAAACTGTATGTGATGATATTCGTGAAGTACTGAAAGATAAAATGAAAACTGATGAAACTGTGAAATTTAATTAATATGATAAGAAATTCTACTTTATTTGATAAGTTTAAACATATTGCAAATTCAATAAGCAATCCTGAAATTGAAAATTGGAAGAATATTGGTGGAAAGGTTATGGGTTATACATGTTCTTTTGTTCCGGAAGAGCTTTTTATTGCTGCCGGTTTGCTGCCAATACGAATCCGTGGAAATAACAAAAAGCAGATTGACCTTGCCAACGACTATTTCGAATCAGCAAATATCTGCAGCCTTGTTCGTAGTTGTTTTGATCAGGTATTGAACGGAGATTATAATTTTATTGACGGAGCTGTTATTGGTGGTGGTTGTGATGCAGGTCGTCATATACTTGATAACTGGGTGAAATCAGAGATTAAAACTCCTTTTCTCGATCGTATCACTTTTCCACATGCAACAGGTGAGTTGATGGTGCAGAATTTTCAGGATCAACTTTTTAGATTAAAGGAAAATATTGAGAACCATTTTAAAGTACAGATAACTAATCAGAAACTTTGGGATGCTATCAGACTTTGTAATGAAATAAGAGATCTCCAGAAAGAGTTATATTCATTAAGAAAATCAGAAAATCCTCCAATTACTGGTGCTGAAACTGTTGCTATTATTGTCGCCGGTTTCTCTATGCCAAAGGAAACTTACAAAAATGAACTTAAAAAATTACTTGATGAACTTCGTGCATTTCCGGTAGCAGAAGAAGAATACAAAACCCGACTGATGATAGTCGGACCGGGTCATGATGATACTTCTATGTGCGATATTGTTGAGGACCTTGGTGGTCTTGTTGTTGCCGATCTTACTTGCTTCGGAGGAAAGATAATATATGGCAGTATCAAAGAAAACGGATCGGATCCATTACAGGCTATTGCCGAATACCATATTCTCGAACGTCCTTTTTGTCCGAAAAACCTAGGTGCGCATCCTCATATCAGCAAAGAAGTATTGGATAAGATAAGCGAATTCAAAGTTGATGGAGTAATTGGCTCTAATTTTTTGTGTTGTGATATGTGGGGCGGTGAGCTTTATATTCTCGGCAAAGAGCTTAGGGAAATTGGCATACCGATACTAAGAATTGAAAGAGAATATATTTCAGATTCAACGGGACAGATGAAAACAAGAATTCAGGCATTTATGGAAACAATTGCAGGAGGTTCGTTATGATAAATACATTATCGCAACTTATGATGCAGGCTCAAAAAACTCTTTTTGGGTTAACTCTTGATCCGCAAAACAACCTTAAAGGTCCGGTTATTTTAGGAAACGCTGACTTCTACTGGGAAATACCGGTTGCAATGGGTTGTTCCTATTCTGACCTTACGCTAACAGGCGCAATGGGAACAGCCTTACCAAACGCTGCTGAACTTATCGATAATGCAGTTGAAATCGGAATTGAAAGCCGGATGTGTAACGCGATAAAACTTGCTTGTTATTATCTGGAATCCGGTAAGATTAAGAAGCCGGACATGATCATTACCACAAATTCCTGTTGTGATGCAATGGATACACTTGGGAATTTGATTAATAATTACAAACCTTGGGCTGATGTGCCAAAATTTATTATGGATTCGCCGCACAGCTTTGATGAGGAAAGTTTTGCATATTTCGGAAAACAATTACGCCAATCAATAACCTTTGTAGAAGGTGTTATCGGAAGAAAAATGGACTGGAATCGGCTGAAAGAGGTTTGTATTGAATCAAATAAACAAACAAAATTACTCCTTGAATTCCATGAATTGAAAAAAGCAGTTCCTTGCCCGGTAGATCCAGATTTTGCCAGACAAGGTGATGAATTATCAAAATGGGTAAAAGAGCATATCTCTCCTGAGGTTACAAACTGGCTTGAACAACTTGTCCGGCAAACCGAAGAGCGTGTTAAAAATAAACAAGGCATTGATGGTGTTGATGAAAAGATACGTTACCTCTGGTGGGATCTCGCAGGAAGCTGGAGCACCGGAACCTTGCTTGCGAGAATGCAAAAAGAATTTGGAGCGGTTTGCCTTATGGATTATGTTTCTTATGCAATGTGGACTCCCATTGATCTGACAAACGAAGAAACCATGTTCACTTCATTTGGTAGGCGGTTTCTGCTTGAAGATGCCATGAACCGACAGGCTTTGCATACCACTGATCTTTTTATTGATGATATGCTAAGAATTGTTAAAGATTTCAAATGTGATGCTGTGATAGTGCCGGCTCATATCGCGCATCGTGACACAAACTCCAGATTAAAAATTGTAAAAGATATATGTCGCGAAAAAGGAATCCCTTGTCTTATATTGGGTATTGATATTTGGGATAAACGTTATATGACACCTGATACTGCCTTTGATAGAGTTAAAACTTTTTTTGAAACAAGCGGACTAATATGATAAAAATTAAACCGGTAATTTCAGTTTGTGGTAAAGGAGGCGTGGGGAAAACAGTATTTTCTGCTTTGCTTTCAAGGGTTCTTATTGAAGAAGGGTTGAAACCATTATTGCTTGTTGATGCTGACCCTGTTGGCGGATTGACATCTGCAATTGGAGAAAAAACTGCTAAAACTCTTGCCGGTGTTAAAGAACAATTTATTAATGACGCCCGAACCGGCGGAAAAACCGGTGCCATGGAAGCCGCAGACCAGCTTGATTATTATATTCTTAATGCTTTAGTTGAACATAACAACTATTCATTTTTAGCAATGGGACATACTACTGAAAAAGGATGTTTCTGTCCTGCGAATAAGCTTCTTCGTTCGTCTATCGATCAAATTATTTCTGCATTTGCCGGAGTTGTAATTGATGGGGCTGTTCGCGATGTAGATGACATACGGACAA
>CAZELC010000254.1:0-4579 GCA_964512865.1 uncultured Bacteroidales bacterium | reverse complement strand
GTCTTGCAGATACCGCTCTTAAAACAGCCGATGCCGGTTATCTTACACGTCGTCTTGTTGATGTTACCCAAGATGTTATTATTTCTGAAGAAGACTGCGGAACATTAAGAGGATTAACTGTAACAGCACTTAAAAAGAACGAAGAAACTGTTGAAACACTTTATGACAGATTATTAGGAAGAGTTTCGCTTCATGATGTTCTTCATCCTCAAACAAATGAACTGATAGCAAAAGCCGGTGAAGAGCTTACTGAAGATATTTGTCGTATAATTGAAGATTCTCCAATTGAAGAACTTGAAATACGTTCGGTATTAACCTGTGAATCGCGTCAAGGTGTTTGTGCAAAATGTTATGGAAGAAATCTTGCAACAGGAAAGCTTGTTCAGAAAGGTGAGGCTGTTGGTGTTATTGCAGCACAATCAATCGGTGAACCTGGTACACAGCTTACCCTTCGTACATTCCACGTCGGTGGTGTTGCAGGTGTAAATATTGCTTCGCAATCTGAAATAAAAGCAAAATACAACGGTATCATTGAAATTGATGAATTGCGCTCTGTTGAATATACAAATTCGGAAGGAAATACTTATGACGTAGTTATTGGTCGTTCTGCCGAAATGAAGATAATTGATAAAAATACACAGAGCATTTTAGCTTCTCATAATATACCTTATGGTTCTAACCTGTATCATAAAAACGGAGATGAAGTAACGAAAGATACTCTGATTTGTAATTGGGATCCTTATAATGCTTTGATTATCTCTGAAGTATCCGGTAAAATTGTTTTTGAAGATATAATTGAAAATATCACTTTCCGTGAAGAATCTGATGAGCAAACAGGATATCACGATAAAGTTATTATTGAATCAAGAAATAAAGCAAAGAACCCAAGTATAAAGGTAATTTCCGAAAAAACCAAGGAAGTAATTAAAGTTTATGATATCCCTGTTGGATCTCATATCATCATTACTGAAGGTGAAAAAATCAAAGCCGGCGAAATTATAGCCAAAATTCCTAGAGCGATTGGAAAATCAGGTGATATTACCGGAGGTCTTCCTCGTGTTACTGAGTTGTTCGAGGCAAGAAATCCTTCTGATCCTGCAATAGTTTCTGAAATCGATGGTATTGTTTCATTTGGCAAAAAACTCAAGCGCGGAAACAAGGAGATTATCATTACTTCAAAAACCGGAGAAGAAAAACGCTATCTCGTACCTACAACAAAACAAATACTTGCTCAGGAAAACGATTATGTGAAAGCAGGTGTTTCTTTATCAGACGGTGTTATTACTCCTGCCGATATTCTTGCAATTAAAGGACCTACAAAAGTTCAGGAATACATTGTTAACGAAATTCAGGAAGTATATCGTTTGCAAGGTGTTAAAATTAATGATAAACACTTTGAAGTTGTTGTCCGTCAAATGATGCGTAAAGTTGAAATCGAAGATCCTGGTGATACAAGATTCCTAGAAGGTGAAATAGTTAATAAACTAGATTTCCAGGAAGAAAATGATTGGATATTCAACAAAAAAATAATTGTTGAAACCGGTGATCTTCCTCAATATAAAGCAGGTCAGATAATCGCTGCCAGAAAACTCAGGGATGAAAATTCTGTTCTTAAAAGAAGAGATCAGAAGCTTATTGTTGCCCGCGAAGCAAAACCTGCCACAGCCAGACAGATACTTCAAGGTATTACAAAAGCATCTTTACAGACCAGAAGCTTCCTGTCAGCTGCTTCTTTCCAGGAAACAACCAAAGTTTTAACTGATGCGGCCGTAAATGCTAAATCTGATAATCTACTTGGTCTAAAAGAAAATGTACTTGTAGGACATTTAATTCCTGCCGGTACAGGATTGCGTGAATACGATAAGATTATTGTCGGATCAAAGGAAGAGTTTGAAAAACTTATGGCTTCAAAAGAAAAAGACGACTTATAAAACTTAAACTATGAACGATCAGAATAATAACGAACAACAGATAAATATTGAATTAAGTGATGAGGTTGCTGAAGGAATTTATTCAAACCTTGCAGTAATAACTCATTCACATTCAGAATTCATTGTTGATTTTGTTAAAATGATGCCAGGGGTTCCAAAAGCAAAGGTTAAATCAAGAATTATTCTTACACCGCAGCATGCAAGGCGTTTACTAAAAGCATTAAAGGATAATATCCAGCGCTTTGAAGTAACTTTTGGAGCTATTGACGATAAAGAGCATGTTGACCCAATGACTTTCAACTTCGGAGGGCCGCAAACTCAAGCTTAAATTACAAGGCTGTCATTTCTGACAGCCTTTTTTTATTTTTTTCTTGCCTATACTTTTCATAAGGATTATATTTGCCAAACCTTAAAATAATAACTTATAATATGAAAAAGAATTTAATTTTATTGTTGGCTCTAACTTTAATGATATCTTTTGGTTGTAAAAAGAAGTACGATATTTATACAGATAGTGACATAATTTATGTTGCCGGATCTAACGGTTCAACAGGGACGGTTAAAATAACAGCCAATACTTCCTGGGTAATTTCATCGACAGCTTTTAAATGGCTTAAAATTTCCCCTAAAGAAGGCGTAGCTGACGAAACAGTTACATTTACCTGTAATGAAAATATGTCGCTTACAAACCGTGAAGCTATTGTTACCATTGCCGATATAAACGGTAATACTGTTAAACAAATTAAGTTGATTCAATATCCTTTTTCCTATGGCAGCGTGAAAATGGTGGTCGCTGCAAATGATGGAATTTACTATTCTTATGACGGCGGGTACACACTCATAAAACAAGCATTAAACGGACAATATGTTGGATCACTCGTTAAAACTGGTGACGGCTTTTTTGCTACCTCAGTTGACGGAGTATATTTTTCCCCTGACGGATATGGATGGGATAAAATAAAATCAGATTCAACGGTTAACTGCATTACTGCAGAAAATGATATCTTGTATATCGGAACTACCAACAATATTCAAAAATCTTCTGATGGAGGAATAAACTGGACAACGGTAAATGGTTCATCAGATACACGCAGCATTGCCGTTATGAATGGGAATATACTCGCCGGAGCAACCACAGGTGTAAACTATTTACCGAACGGTAGCTCTACCTGGGTTTCAGGTCTTACAAACAGAAATATTTGTAATGTTGCTTTAAGTAATAATGCTCTTTATGCCGGAACAACTTGGTCCATTGCTAATGGAGCATCAGGAATTTGGAAATCTACCGATGGCGGAGCAAGCTGGACAGTTAATTTTCCTTTGTCAGATAATATTTTTTCAATGGTTGTTACAAAAAAAGATACAATTTATTCAGGCTCGGGTGTAACATTGCCTACAAGCGCTAACAGAGGATTTTATAAATCTTATGACGGCGGAGCAACATGGAGTACAATGAATCTGAATAATTACAATATTAATGCTATTGCAAGATACAAAGGATATTTGTATGCCGGCACATCTTCAAATGGGCTATTTGTGTCAATAGATGACGGCAATAATTGGTCGAAAATGAATAATACAGGAATAATTGTTAATGCAATTATTGCTTCCAAGTTATAATTTATACATTTTAATCATGAAAAAATCAACATTCTTTGTTATAACCTTTTTGGTTTTAATAAGTTCATTTTCATCAGCACAAAAAAAATATATAAAATTAAACTTCGACGACACAACTGCAGCAAATGCTCCTGATTGCCAGTTTAAAGCTAATGGCAGTGATTTTCATTTTGCACTTGACGAGTCAGTTTTTCTTAAAAATAAGAGAAGCTTAAATATTTTTTGCGGAATTTGTCACCCCGGATTCAATGGCATGTTTCAATTTGTATTACCCGGATTTACAGGAGGCAAAGTAAGTAAAATCGTAATGAAAGGTGATATTTTAACTGAAGGCAGTCTTAATTCTGGTTTCTGGTGCAAGGTAAAAAATGAAAAACAACTTGTAGGGTATGCAAACACAATTAAAAGAATAGCAGGATTTCCCGAAGCTCTTGATTGTGATTATACAGGAATTAATGAACCTCCCGTACCATATAACTGGGACAGTAAAACTCTTGAAATTAATGTTCAAGGCGGATATGCAACATCAATAATGTTTGGCGGATTTGTAATTTCAGGTAAAGCCTGGTTTGATAATTTCGAAATTTATATTGACGGGAAAAAAATAAATAATATCCTTATTCCTGCTGAAAATTTTGAAAACAATTAATAACCCGGCTATTGTTTATTTATTCTAATATAATTCATTTTGCCGGTTCGCTCATCTATTTCAAAGTAAATTGCTTTTTGTTGAGGTAATAGTTTAAACTTCTCATCCGATTCGTTTAAAGAATTTGTATAAGCCATATTTCTTTTCGTTAAAAATCCGAGATACAATATTGGTGAAGGGTTTTCTGATTTCAGATTCAGAAATATTACATCATCTTTTTCTGCATTTTCATTAATAAAATTTGCTGTTTTATTAATATTTTTCCTATCGGTAAACGAAATCAAGAACTTTTCATAATCTCTGTAATGAAGCATAGAGAAAGACACGGTTATTATAAAAATAAGTGAAAATAAGTACAGCATTAATCTTCTGAAATAAT